>SEGN01000342.1 GCA_004211245.1 Variovorax sp. | reverse complement strand
ACCCGGGTCCAGGCCTTGCCACGCTTCTCGTCCTGCCGGCCTTTTCTGTGTTGGATGTTCGCCCATTTGCTGTGTCCGGCCATAGCTCTATATCTCGCGATCTCGTGTTTGCAAAGCAGACGGCGAGTTTACTGTCCGGCGCGCGCAACGCCCGCGCCCGGAGCGCGGGAGGCGTCGGGTGTTTTGGGATAATCCACCGATGACACCCATGCCTTTCGCTACCGCTACCCACGAGCCGCCATCGGCGCAAGACTGCGACGTGCTCGTGATCGGCGGCGGTCCGGCCGGCTCGACCGCCGCAGCCCTGCTCGCGCGCCAGGGCCGCAAGGTGGTGATGCTCGAAAAGGCCCACCACCCGCGTTTCCACATCGGCGAATCGCTCCTGCCGGCCAACCTGCCGTTGTTCGAGAAGCTCGGCGTGCTCGACCAGATCGAGAAGATCGGCATGCCCAAGTGGGGCGTCGAGTTCGTGTCGCCCGACCATGACCATCAGGTGCGGCTCGAGTTCGGCGAAGGCTGGGACAAATCGCTCAACCGGGCCTGGCAGGTGCGCCGATCGGAGCTCGACGAGATCCTGTTTCGCCACGCGGCCAGTGAAGGCGCCGAAACCGTCGAGGGCTGCCGCGTCAAGGAGGTGGCTTTCGACGACGACGGTGCGACCGTGCAGGCTGTGCTCGACGACGGTGCCGTGCGCACCTGGCGCGCCCGCTTCGTCGTCGACGCGTCGGGCCGCGACACGTTCCTGTCGACCCGGCTCAAGGCCAAGCAGAAGAACAACAAGCACAACAGCACGGCGCTGTTCGGTCACTTTGCCCATGCCGAGCGCGGCGAGGGCAAGCTCGAGGGCAACATCACGATCTTCTGGTTCGCGCACGGCTGGTTCTGGTACATCCCGCTGGCCGACGGCACCACCAGCATCGGCGCGGTCTGCTGGCCCTACTACCTCAAGTCCCGCACCAAGCCGCTCAACGAATTCTTTGCCGACACCATCGCGATGTGCCCGCAACTCGGCGAGCGCCTGAAGAACGCGACGCTGGTCGACGACGCGGTCTATGCCACCGGCAACTACTCCTACACCAGCACGCATTGCAGCGGAGACCGCTACCTCCTGCTGGGAGACGCCTTCACCTTCGTCGACCCGGTGTTCTCGTCCGGCGTGTACCTGGCGATGCACAGCGCGTTCGAAGGCGCCGAGGTGGTCGCGGCGCGGCTCGACACGCCGGGCAAGGTGGCCGCGCTGCGCAAGCGCTTCGAGCGCTACATGCGCTTCGGGCCGCGCGAATTCTCGTGGTTCATCTACCGCGTGACCAATCCGACGATGCGCGACTTCTTCATGTACCCGCAGAACCCGCTGCGGGTGAAGGAGGCGCTGATGGCCCTGCTGGCCGGCGACATCCACAACAAGACGCCCATCTGGGCGTCGCTGCGCGTGCTCAAGACCATGTACTACGTCGTGTCGGGCCTGAATGCGCGCCGCACCTGGGACGCCTGGAAACGGCGCCGGCGCAACATCCGCGACCTCGGTCCGCTGGCGGGCGAGAACATCGCCGAGGCGCAGTGAGCGTCGCTGTCGCGGCCGGCGTGCCGCCCCTGCGCGTCGAACGCCTGACCCTCGCCCAAGGCCTGGCCCGCGCCGCGGATGCCGCCCACAAACCCTTCGCTGCCCTGAGCTACGGCGCCCGCGGCGACAACAGCTGGATCAGTGGCGTATCGGCCCGCGTGCTGCTCGACAGCGAGCCGATGGTCGACCTCTGGCACGCCGGCTCCTCGATCCAGTCCGGCACCACCGGCGTGGTGCGCTGGCGCACCGACGGCCACTGGCTTCTTGGCGTGGTCGACCTCGACGAGACGGCCCATGGCGACGGGCTGGCCGAGCTGGCGCAACGCGCCTATCGCAACCTGTTCGAGGCCATGCGACAGGCCGGCTGCCCGCACCTGCTGCGCATCTGGAACTACCTGCCGCGCATCAACGACGACGGCGGCGGCATGGAACGCTATCGCCAGTTCAACGCAGGACGGCAGCAGGCTTTCCTCGATGCCGGCGAGGCCGCATTCGAAGGCGCCCCCGCCGCCTGCGCACTGGGCGTGCACGAGGGCGCGCTGTGCATCCGGTTTCTGGCTGGACGCGTGCCGCCGCTGCCCGTCGAAAACCCGCGCCAAGTGTCGGCTTACCACTACCCGAGCGACTACGGTCCGCGTTCGCCGACCTTCTCGCGCGCGGCGCTCGCGCCGCTGGGTGCCGGCCAGATCGCACTGTTCATCTCGGGCACGGCGAGCATCGTCGGCCATGAGACCGTGCACATCGGCAATCTCCAGGCGCAAGTGGCCGAGACACTGGAGAACCTGCGCGCAGTGATCGCCGCGGCCAACGAACGCACCAGCGCCCGCTTCACGCTGGAGCGCAGCGATCCGGTGGTGTATGTGCGTCATCCGGCGGATGCGCCGCGCATTCGCCAGCAGCTCGAGCAGGCGCTCGGCGCGGGCTCGCGCTTCATGCGGCATGCGGTGTTCCTCGAAGCGGACATCTGCCGCAGCGACCTCCTGGTCGAGATCGAGGCCCATGCGGCCGAAGCCGGCGAGCTCCGGCGCTGAACGGCGCAGCACGATGAGAATCCTTTCTCTGTTCAAGGCGACGCTGCTGGCGGTGCCGCTCTATGCGTTGCTGCTGTTGCTGGGCGTGATTTCGCTGGTCTGGAACCTGATCGCAATGCTGCTGCAGCCGGTGCTGCCGGACCGGCTGGCGCGGCCGCTGGGCCGTGCCACCATTGCCTTGGCCTACCGCTGGTTCTGGGGTGTTTCAAGCCTCTTCGGGATGATGCGCGTGGACGCCGATTGCCTGGACGCGCTGCGAGACGAACGCGGCGTGATCTTCGTGGCCAACCATCCCACGATGCTCGACGCGCTGCTGCTGGTGGCCCGGCTGCCGCGCAGTGCCTGCATCATGAAGGCCGACCTGATGAGGAACATCTTCCTCGGCGCAGGGGCCCGGCTCGCCCACTACATCCGAAACGACTCTGCCCGCGCCATGGTGCGGCTCGCGGTGGACGACCTGCGCGCGGGCGGGCAACTGGTGCTGTTTCCCGAGGGCACGCGCACGGTTCAGCCACCGGTCAACGACTTTCGCCCCGGCGTGACCCTGATCGCCAAGCTGGCGAACGCGCCCATCCAGACGGTCTTCATCGACACCGATTCGCCGTACCTCGGCAAGGGCTGGCCGCTCTGGAAAGTGCCGCCGCTGCCGATCGTGTTCAAGCTGCGGCTGGGCCAGCGCTTCGCGCCGGCGCAGGACAGCAACGCCCTGCTGCTGCAGCTCGAACAGTACTTTCGCCACAACATGGAGCAACGCGCCATCGAAGCGCAACCCGCATGCCAACAGCAGCAGCAG
>SEGN01000341.1 GCA_004211245.1 Variovorax sp. | reverse complement strand
TTGTACGGCAGCTTGCGGTACAGCACCGGCGTGGTGGCCATGCCGACGTGCGTGAGCAGCAGCGTGTAGCCGTCGTTCTTGGCGCGTGCCACCTTGGCGTTGCCGATCGTGCTGCCGGCACCGGCCGTGTTGTCGATGATGACGCTGACGCCGTCGAGCGGCTTGCGCAGCGCTTCGGCCAGGTCGCGCGCCACGCGGTCGGTCGGGCCGCCCGCAGCGAAGGGCACCACGATGGTGATGGGCTTGCCTGCCGGAAAGTCCTGCGCGTGCGCACCGACGGCGGCGGCAGCGATCGCCGCGAAAGCAAATATTTTCTTCATGGAATCAGAACTCCGGAGGGTCAAAGGCCGCGATCTTATCGGCTGACAATGGCCTGACCTCTCCCGAAAAGCCCTTAGCAGCGGGCCGATTCCGTCAACTTTTCGTCGGTGTCGGCCGACAGTGCGCGCCGCGCACGCCGCGGAGCATCGATGCCAATCCCATCGTTTGCAAGGAGCTTCTCTCATGGCCCGTTCACCCACCGCAGCCCTCGTGCGACAGCACGCTGCCATTCAGCGCCAGCAGGATGCCAAGGATCGTGCCTCCCCGGCGCCGAAGAAAAGTGCCCGGGCCGTCCAGGCCGGGACCCGCGCACAGCCGAGCCGCCTGCCACCCGAGAAACACCGCAAGCCCGGCCAGGAGGCCGACATGAAGCTCAAACCGCGTTTCATGGCGCCCGATTACCAGGGCAGCGGCAAGCTCGCGGGCATGAGCGCGATCGTGACCGGGGGCGACTCCGGCATCGGGCGTGCGGTGGCGGTGCTTTTCGCGCGGGAGGGCGCCGACGTCGCGATCGTCTACCTCAGCGAAAGCGTCGACGCACAGGAAACGCAAGCCGCGATCGAGGCCGAGGGCCGGCGCTGCCTGCTCATTCGTGGCGACGTGCGCCGTGCCGCGTTCTGCGACCGTGCCGTGCAGCGCACGCTCAAGGCGTTCGGCAAGCTCGACGTGCTGGTCAACAACGCGGCTTTCCAGATGCATGCCGACAAGCTCGAAGACATCAGCGACGAGCGCATGGACCTCACGCTGCAGACCAACATCGGCGGCTACATGCGCATGGCGCGCGCCGCGGTGCCGCACATGAAGAACGGCGCATCGATCATCAACACCGGCTCGCGCACGGGCTTGAGCGGCAGCCGCAACCTGCTCGACTATTCGGCCACCAAAGGTGCGATTCACGCGTTCACCAAAGCGCTCGCGCTGAACCTCATCGACCAGGGCATCCGCGTCAATGCGGTGGCCCCGGGGCCTGTCTGGACGCCGCTCAACCCGGCCGACAAGCGGGCCGGCGACGTGAAGAAATTCGGCAAGGAGACCGCCTTCAAGCGCGTCGCACAGCCCGAGGAATTGTCGCCAGCCTATGTGTTCCTCGCTTCCCCGGTCTGCGCGAGCTACATCACCGGCATCGTGCTGCCGGTGACGGGGGATGTCGGCGCGATCTAGCTACGATGGCGTCTCTTTGCCCAGAGGGACGCGATGACCGAGACACATTTCGAGCTGAAGAACGCGCAGGATGGCCATGCCATCGAAGCGCACCGCTGGCTGCCCGAATCCACGCCGCGTGCGGTCGTTCAGTTGGCCCACGGCATGGGCGAGCATGCGCTGCGGTACCGGCCATTGGCCGAAGCGCTCACCTCGGCGGGCTACGCGGTCTACGCGAACGAGCACCGCGGACACGGGGCCGCCGCGGCAAGGCTGCAGGCGCTCGGCGAGTTCGGCCCGCGGGGCTTCGCCGCACTGGTCGACGACATGGCCGAGCTGAGCCGCCATGTTCGGGGCGTGCACAACGGCACGCCGCTGATTCTGCTCGGCCACAGCATGGGCTCGTTCGCCGTTCAGCGCTACCTCGTGGCACATGGCGAACTGCTGTCCGGCGCTGCGCTTTCCGGCACCGCTGCGCTCGACCTGCTCGGTGCTGCGCTGCAGAGCGGCTTCAAGCTGGAAGACATGAATGCCGCCTTGCCCGACGTGCGCACGCCGTTCGACTGGCTCAGCCGGGACCCGGCCCAGGTCGATGCCTACATCGCCGATCCGCTGTGCGGATTCACCGTCACGGCCGAGGGCATGGGGTCGATGTTCGCGAACCTCGACGAGCTGAGCGTCGAGGCGATCCGGGCGCGCGTGCGACCCGGGCTGCCGCTCTATCTCTTTGTCGGCGACGAGGATCCGGTGAGCAACAAGGCGGCCTGGTTCCATCCGCTCGTCGAGCGCTACCGGTCGGCCGGCTTGCGCGACGTGTCGTGCCACGTGTTCGGCGGCGCGCGCCACGAGACGTTCAACGAAACCAATCGGGCCGAGGTGACGGCCGTGCTGCTCGCCTGGATCGCACGGGTGGTGGCTGCGTGAATCGCCGCCGCCGCTCGCGACGTTCGCGCAAGAAGGGCTGGCGCGCCTGGGTGCTGCCGTTGGTGGCCATCATGGTCGCCGCAGGCGGTGCCTGGCTGCTGATCGTCCGCACCGCCGATCCCGGCACCGCGCAGATGGCGGTGGCAGGCGCGCTGGCGCCCGCGGTCTCTCCCCACCCGACCGAACGCACCGCGGCGCTGCCGCCGCTCAATCTGCCGGCCGACGATGCGCCGCACGGCACGCGCATGGAGTGGTGGTACTACAACGGCATCCTCGACGCGAAGGATGGCCAGCGCTACGCGTTTCACGCGGCCGTGTTCGTGGCCGACGCACTGATCCGGCACACGGTGATGCACGTGGCGCTGACCGATCTCCGGACCGGCAGGCGTTTCGCGAGCCAGAGCCGCACCGGCGGCGTGCCGGGCAAGGGGGGTGCCAATGGCTTCGACTTCCGGCAGGACGGCTGGCAGGTGAGGGGCTCCGGCGCGGGCCATGCCGTGCGTGCCGAGTTCGACGGCGTTTCCATCTCGCTCGCGCTGAGCGACGCGTACCAGCCGGTGGCGCACCGCGCGGCCGACTCCGCAACCCCGGGTCTGCTCGACTTCGGCAAGAGCGGGATCAGCTACTACTACTCGCGCCCCCGCATCGCGGCCCAGGGCGAGATCGTCGTCGGCGGCAAGCCGGTGCAGGTGACCGGCGACGTGTGGTTCGACCACCAGTGGGGCGACTTCGATGTGCTCACCTTCGGCTGGAACTGGTTCGCCCTGCATCTGGCGGATGGCTCCGATGTGATGCTCTATGAACTGTTCGACACCGAAGGCCGCTCGATCCTGACGGCCGGTACGTTGTCCAACGGGGCGAAGGGCACGTCGGTGGCACTGCGGCCCGGGGACATCGAGCTCACGCCTTTGAGCCGGTGGACGAGCCCTGCCACGAAGATCAGCTACCCCGTCGAGTGGCGCGTCAAGCTGCCCGCCGGCGAATTCAACGTCAAGCCGTACTTTTCCGACGGGGAGTTCGATGCAAGTTCGACCACTGCCAA
>SEGN01000340.1 GCA_004211245.1 Variovorax sp. | reverse complement strand
ACGCCCCGCGCACCCTGCTGATTGCCGCCACCAAAGACAAGTTGGTCAATCCGGTTCGCAACACAGGGCAGATGGCCGCGAAGTTGCGTGCCGCCGGCGTGCCGGTCGAGACACGCGAGTTCGACGACCTGAGCCATATCACGTTGATCGGCGCCGTGGCAAAGCCCTTGCAGTGGCTGGGCGGGCCGGTCCTGCCACCGGTGCTGGCCTTCCTGGGCCTGCCATAGGCCGCCGATACAATCTTGCACCACCTCCATACAAACCAGTGAGAGACACAGTGAATCAGGAACAACTCGACAAGGTTTCCAGTGGCAAGGGCTTCATCGCCGCACTCGATCAGAGCGGCGGCAGCACGCCGAAGGCGCTCAAGCTCTACGGCGTTGAAGAGACCGCCTACAGCGGCGAGGCCGAAATGTTCGACCAGGTGCACGCCATGCGCAGCCGCATCGTCACGAGCCCGGCGTTCGACGGTCGGCGCGTGCTCGGCGCGATCCTGTTCGAGATGACGATGGACCGCCAGTTCGACGGCCTGGATGCCGCCGCGTACCTTTGGCAGAAGAAGCAGGTCGTCCCTTTCCTCAAGGTCGACAAGGGCCTGGCCGACGAAGCCGACGGCGTGCAACTCATGAAGCCGATGCCCGAGCTCGATGCGCTGCTGGCGCGGGCGGTGAAGAAGGGCATCTTCGGCACCAAGATGCGCTCGGTGGTGAACGCGGCCAACGCCGCCGGCATCGATGCCGTGGTTGCCCAGCAGTTCACGGTGGGCCAGCAGATCCTGGCCGCCGGCCTGATGCCGATCATCGAGCCCGAGGTCAACATCAAGGCCACCGACAAGAAGGAGGCCGAGGCCCTGCTGAAGGCCTCGCTGCTGCGGCAGCTCGACGGCCTCGGCGCCGGCCGCAAGGTCATGCTCAAGCTCACCATCCCGGCGGTCGACGGCTTCTATGGCGAACTGGTCAAGCATCCCAGCGTGGTCCGCGTGGTGGCGCTCTCGGGCGGCTACAGCCGAGACGAGTCCAACGCGATGCTGGCGAAGAACCCGGGCGTGATCGCCAGCTTCAGCCGCGCGCTGACCGAAGGCCTCTCGGCACAGCAGTCGGACGCCGACTTCAACGCCGCGCTCGACAAGGCCATCGACGGCATCTACCAGGCCTCGATCACCTGAAGTCAAGCCATCGCGTTCGCACCCGGCCACCGCGCGCGGTGGCTTTTTTCTGCGCGCACAATCGGTCTTCCCGCGTCCATTTCCCGTCTTTCGCCATGACCACCGTCCACACATCCTCGATCCAGAGCCTGCCCTTGCTCGCGCGCGGCAAGGTGCGCGACAACTACGCGGTCGGCGACGACCGCATCCTGATGGTGGCGAGCGACCGGCTCAGCGCGTTCGACGTGATCATGGGCGAGCCGATCCCGGGCAAGGGCGTGATCCTCACGCAGATGGCGCTCTGGTGGTTCGACCGGCTCGGCCACATCTGCCCCAACCACCTGACCGGCGATGCGCCCGAGAGCGTGGTCACGGCCGAAGAGGCGCCGCAGGTGAAGGACCGCTCCATGCTGGTCAAGCGCCTGAAGCCGATCCCGGTCGAGGCGGTGGTGCGCGGCTACCTGGCCGGCAGCGGCTGGAAGGAGTACCAGGAGAGCCGCGCCGTGTGTGGCGTGCCGCTGCCCGAGGGCCTGACCAATGCGAGCCAGCTGCCGCGCCCGATCTTCACGCCGGCGGCCAAGGCGGCGGCGGGCGAGCACGACGAGAACATCAGCTACGACCGCGTGGTCGAGATCGTCGGCCCCCGGCTGGCGCAGCAGATCCGCGAGACCAGCATCGAGATCTACGAGACGGCGGCGGCCATTGCCCTGACGCGGGGGATGATCATTGCCGACACCAAGTTCGAGTTCGGCCTGGACGAAGCCGGCACGCTGGTGCTGATGGACGAGGTGCTCACGCCCGACAGCTCGCGCTACTGGCCGATCGAAGGCTACGAAGAGGCACTGCGCAACGGCACCAATCCGCCGAGCTACGACAAGCAGTTCGTGCGCGACTGGCTCGAGGCCACGAAGATCAACGGCAAGCCCTGGGACAAGACCCCGCCCGCGCCGCGCCTGCCGGCCGAAGTGATCGAGAAAACCGCGGCCAAGTACGGCGAAGCGCTGGAGCGGCTGACGGGTTGAGCGACGTGAATAGGTCACAAGCCGCGCGGCAATAGTCCCCACATTGCCGGGCACGGATTCCCGAGACTGTCCTCACCACAACGGATGAGGAAGCAAGATGAACCCGGCGATCCATGAAGAAAGTCCCACCGCATTCGGCCTCATGGCCCGCGTGCTCGACGAAATCGATCACGGCCTGCTGCTGGTCGACCTGTCCGGGCGCATCGTGCACGCCAACCACCCGGCGCGGCGCGAACTGGCGGCGGCGCGTGCCTTGCGCAATGTCGACGGCATGCTGGGCGCCGGACAGGCGCTCTGGCAGGCGCGCATCCGCCAGGCCCTGAGAGACGCCGAGCGCGGCTGTCGCAGCATCGTGGAACTGGAGCACGCGCGCGAGCCCCTGTCGCTGGCCTTCATCCCGCTCGAACCGCGCGAGGCCGGTGCCGCCATCGACACGGTACTCATCATGTGCAACCGCGCCGCCGGCTGCGAAACGCTCACGATGCAGATGTTCGCGCGGGCCAAACAGCTCACTCGTGCCGAGCAGAACGTGCTGGCCCAGCTGTGCGCGGGGCACGGCGCCGAGGAGATCGCGGGCCTGCAGGGCATCTGCCTTTCGACCGTGCGCACCCACATCAAGAACGTGCGGCAGAAAACCGGCAGCAGCAGCATCCGAGAGGTGGTGCACCGTGTCTCGCGCATGCCGCAGATCGTGTCGGCGCTGCGCATGTCGTAGCGGCGCGGGCGCACCCCTGCGGCCCTATAGTGGGTGGATGCCTCCGCATGCCGCCAGCACCCGCGCCGATCCTCTTGGCGCATTGCCGCCGCCGCTGCGCCAACTCGCCGCGCTCGGCGTGCAGCGGCGCTACCGCACCCATGCCGTCCTGATCGAGGAGGGCGACCAGGGCGACGCCGTCTACATCGTGCTCACCGGCCGCCTGCGCGCGTTCGTCTCGGACGCGCGCGGTCGCGAAGTCACCCTCGGCCACCACGGTCCCGGCGACTACGTGGGCGAGATGTCGCTGGACGGCGGCCCGCGCTCGGCCAGCGTACAGGCGGTGGAGCCGACCGTGTGCGCCGTCGTCACGCGCGAGACGCTGCTGCGCCACATCGCGGCCGATGCCGAGTTCGCGATGGGCCTGATCGTGCGGCTGATCCAGCGCGCCCGGCTGGCCACCGAAAGCGCGCGCAGCATGGCCCTGCTGGACGTGTACAGCCGCCTGCGGCGCCTGCTGGAACAGCGGGCGCAGCTGCAATCCGACGGCACGCGGGCGATCGCCGAGCGGCTGAC
>SEGN01000045.1 GCA_004211245.1 Variovorax sp. | reverse complement strand
ACGCGCACGCCGGGCTGGTCCGACAGCAGCAGCATGGCGCGTTCGTAGGAGGCGGCATTCACGGCCTCGCCGGGCTGCAGCGCCGACAGGAAGCCGCGCACGCGCGCCTCGCTCAACGGCGCTTCCGGCGCCACCAGCACGTCGACCTTGCCGAGCCGGCCTTCGATCACGCTGATCTCCACGATGCCGTCGCGCACCGTCTGCACGGGTACCACGGCGGTGGCGAGGAAGAACCCGCGTTCACGGTACTTCGCGGTGATGGCCTGGGCCAATGCCTCCAGATCGCCGAGCGTCACGTTGCGGCCGATGTAGGGATCGGTCACGGCCTTCAGGTCTTCCGCGGGCAGCGCCTGCGCGCCGTTGAGCCGCAGGTCGTTGAGGCGGAACGCTGCCGGCTGGGCGACTGGCGCGGGCAGGTTCTGTGGCGTGGTCACCGCCGCCTGGGCCAGCGGCCGGCTGCAGCTCTCGCAGGGCGCCTGCGTCGGCAGCAGCATGGTGGAGGTGGCCGGTTCTGCGGCCTGCGCGCGGCCTGCCAGCATCAGGAGCGCCGCCGCAACGACAGCGCTGGTTTGGTAGGGGGTGATGGCTCGCATGATGATCAGTTGCCCACCGTGAGGCGCCAGTTGCCGATGAGGTTGAAAGGGGCCCAGAAGAACGGGTGGGACAACTTGGGGTTCTTGAGCACCGCGAGCTGCCCGGACTGCATCGCGCGCTGGATGTCGCGGCCCTTGGACAACTCGGTGTAGAGCGTGCCCATGAGCACGGCGGTGGCGTCGTCGGACACCGGCCAGAGCGACGAGATCAGGCTCGATGCGCCGGCCGACAGGAACGAGCGCGTGAAGCCCAGCACCTCGTCGCCGTCCGCGATCTTGCCGAGCCCAGATTCGCACGCCGACAGCGTGACCAGCGCGCTGCCCTGCATCGGCATGCCGATGATCTCGTGGGCCTCCAGGAAGTTCTGCCTGCCGCCTTCGTTGGCCAGCAGGATGCGCGAGTACAACGGGTCGACCTGGTCGGCCTCGGCGTGCGCGGCCACATGCATCAGCGGCGAGCGCGAGGCCGCCTCGCGGAACTGTGTTTTGGTGGCGGCCGCGCCCATGTAGACGTTCTTGCGCGGGAACAGCTGCGCGATCTCCTTCACCTCGGTCTCGGCGCCGGGCAGGTCGTACTTGTCTTCGATGCGCGGATTGCCGAACGCCGTGATCGACGCATCGAGGCGCGGCGAGCGTTGTGCGAGCTGCACCGCGATGCTCATCGAAGGCGCCACCGAGACCGGGTTGGTCTCGATCAGGTACTTGCCGTCCTGGCGCAGCGCCTGGAACGGCAGGTAGTGCAATGGCCCGTGCGGCACGATCACCAGGCGCTGGCCCGGCTGCAACTTGAGCGGCCCGAGCAGCGCGGCGCCCAGCTTGTCGCCGTTGCCGATGGCGGTGCGGCGCCCGCGCACCACAGAGTTGCGAAAGCCCTCGACCAGTTCGGTGAGCTCCTCGCGCTTGACCGCGATGCTGTGGGTCTGGATGTCGGTCGGGCTGACGACCCACACCTGCAGCCGGTCCGGCAGCGCGTGGTATTGGACGACGCGCTCGTCGGACTGGAGCGTGCGCTGCAGCGTTGCCAGGTCGACGGTGGCGGCCGCCTCCTCGCTGACCTTGGCACGACCGCGCACCGCGTCGAGCAGCGCGCGCGAACGGCTGCGCTCGCTGACTTCGAAGGCCTGGCGTGCGTCGCCCACGTCGCTGTAGAGCCCGACCGCGCGCTCGAACACCGACTGCAGGTCGGAGAACAGCCCCATCTTGAATTCTTCGCTGCGGAACTTGGCGCGCACCGCGTCGACACCGCCCAGCGCACGGCCCACGGCCTCGGCCGCGGCCTGCTTCTGGCCCAGCGCCAGCTCGCTGCGGGCTACGCCGTCCCAGGCCCACAGCTGGTAGTAGCCCGAGTCGGTGCCGACCTGACGCGTGGTGAGCTGGCGGTACAGGTCGCGCGCCTCGGCCGGCTTCTTCTCGGCCAGCAGCAAACGGGCACGGGTGCGGTCGAGCTGGGCAGCCAGCGGTGCATCCTTCGGCGGTGGCATGCCGCCCAGCAACTGGCGCGCACGTCCGGCATCGCCCGACTCGATCAGCGCATTCACGAGCGACGCCGTGACCAGCGGCGCATAGCGCGGCGAGCTGTTGGCCAGCGCCGTGTCGTAGCTGAGCACCGCCCCGGCGTAGTCGCCGCGGCGGGTCTGCACGTCGCCGATGACCTTGTGGACCGGGCCCACCACGAGCTTGGGCTCGCGCGCCGGATGCCGCAGCGCCTCGCGCGCGAACTCCTCGGCCTTGTCGAGCTGGCCCGAGTAGCTGTAGACGATGGCCAGGTCACGGTTGGCCATGGCCAGCAGGTTGGGGTCGCGCGTGGCATTGGCCAGGTGCAGCGCCTTGCTGGCGGCACGCACGCTCTGGCGGAACTCGCCGGCCTCGGCCAGCGCCACGGCCTGGCTGCAGTATTGGTAGCCCGACAGCTTGACCGTGTCCTGCGAGTAGAGGATGGCGCCGTCGTTGGTGAGCGCGAGCAGCGTGTCGGTGTCCGCCAGCCGCGCCTTCTCCTGTTGGGCGGCAACGGCTTCCGCATCGGGTGCGGGCTGTGCAATGGCAGCCCAGGATGTGGCGCCCAGCGCCGTTGCAATCACCAACCTCGACAACCAATCCATTCGACCCCCGCAGCGCGCGGCCTGAAGGCACGCGGTTGCGTGCCTCTCAGACCTTGGCCGGAAAGTCTAGGAGGGGGGTGTCGGCGCGGCTACCCGCAAGACGGTCTAGCGCGAATGGACTAGGGCCGCATGAGAGGCACGCTCAGGCCGGCACGGCGTCGACGTTGGCGCGGTCCCAATGGCGGTGCTTCGCGATGGCGGCGATGAAGGCTTGCGCCACCTCCTGCGCTGCCGTGTTGTCGCCCAGGTTGTTGGCGGGCGTCTTCGCCACCAGGACGCCGGCGGGCGCCGTGTCGTCGGGGCCGATGCCGAGGCTTGCGAGCAGCCTCACGCCTTCGCCCACCGTGCAGATGGCCTTGCAGTGCTTGAACGCTTCCATCACGAAGTGCACCGCGTCGCCGTTGCCGGCGAGCGCTGTCGCCGCATCCTTGCCGCCCGGCACCAGCACGGCGTCGAACATCACAGACGGCATGTTCACGAAGGTGGCGTCCACGTCGATCTGGCGCTTGGACGCGCTGGTGACGCTGCCCAGCCGCGGCCCCACGACCTTGCACCGCGCACCGGCCGCCTCGATCGCCTCGCGGATCGGCTTGAGCGACGCGGAGTCCACGCCATCGGCCACCAGGATCGCGACCTTGCGCGTCTTGATCGAGCCATCGCCCGTGTCGGCCATGCTGAGCGCGGGCGATTCGGTGAGGCTCATGCTGATGCGGTGGTCGCGAAAGCCGGCGCGGCCCGCGGCCGCCTTGGCATCGGGCGCGCCGATGCCCAGCGGTTCGGCCACGCGGCGCGCGAGCTTTTCGTCGACGTGCGCGAGGTTGTCGACCATGCGCTGGCGGATCGCCGGCACTTCGAGCTTGGAGAGCTCGAAGCGGAAGGCCGCAACGATGTGCTCCTTCTCCGCGGCGCTCTGGCTGTTGAAGAACAGGCGTGCCTGCGTGAAGTGGTCGTCGAACGACGGACTGCGGCGCCGCACCTTGGGCGGCTCGATCTCCTCCGGGAACGACTGGAAGCCGCCGCTCGAACCATCGACGCGGAACTCGCTGCCGCTCGCCAGCGAGTTCGGCTCGTAGGCCACCTGGCCGCGTGCGATGGTCTGGCGATGCATGCCATCGCGCTGGAAGTTGTGCAGCGCGGACACGCCCCGGTTGATGGGCAGCTCGTGGAAATTGGCGCCGCCGAGCCGCGAGATCTGCGTGTCGGTGTACGAGAAGAGCCGGCCCTGCAGCAACGGGTCATTGGAGAAGTCGATGCCCGGGACCACGTGGCCCGGATGGAACGCGACCTGCTCGGTCTCCGCAAAGAAATTGTCGGGGTTGCGGTTCAGAACCATCCGGCCGATCTTCTGCACCGGCACCAGTTCCTCGGGCAACAATTTGGTGGGGTCGAGCAGGTCGAAGCCATAGGCGTGCTCCTTGTCCTGCGGAACGATCTGCACGCCGAGTTCCCATTCGGGGAAGTCCCCTTTCTCGATCGCTTCCCAGAGGTCGCGGCGATGGAAGTCGGCGTCCTTGCCGGCGATCTTCTGCGCCTCGTCCCAGGCCAGGCCATGGATGCCGAGCTTCGGCTTCCAGTGGAACTTGACGAAGTGCGATTCGCCGCGGGCATTGACGAAGCGAAAGGTATGGACGCCGAAGCCCTCCATCATGCGGTAGCTGCGCGGAATGGCACGGTCGCTCATCGCCCACATAAGCATGTGGGTGGTCTCGGGCATCAGCGACGCGAAATCCCAGAAAGTGTCGTGTGCGCTGGCAGCCTGGGGCATGCCGTGGTGAGGCTCCTGCTTGACCGCGTGCACCAGGTCGGGGAACTTCATCGCATCCTGGATGAAGAACACCGGGATGTTGTTGCCGACCAGGTCGTAGTTGCCCTGCTGCGTGTAGAACTTGACGGAGAAGCCACGCACGTCGCGCACCGTATCGGCCGAGCCCGCGCCGCCGGCCACGGTGGAGAAACGCACGAACACGGGCGTCTTCTGTGCCGGGTCCTGCAGGAAGTCGGCGCTGGTGAACTGCGACATCGACTTGTAGACCTGGAAGTAGCCGTGCGCCGCCGAACCGCGCGCATGAACGACGCGCTCGGGGATGCGCTCGTGGTCGAAATGCGTGATCTTCTCGCGCAGGATGAAGTCTTCGAGCAGCGTCGGCCCGCGCACACCCGCTTTGAGCGAGTTGTGGTTGTCGGGAATCTGCACGCCCTGGTTGGTGGTGAGTTGGGCCGTGGGCTCGGCGGTGTAGGCCGCGAGTTGCTCCTGCTTGGCGCTTGCGGCGTCACCACTTTTCGGGCGACGGCCGGCTGCGGCCTTGTTTTGTGGCGTCATGTCAGGCTTTCGATGGGAACGGGGCGCAGGGGCCCGCGGGAGAGAAAAGGGAGATCAGCCGACCTCGGCGTCGGACTCGAGAAACATGTCGATGGCGTTGACCAGCGCGACCACCGACACGATGCCAGCGAGGCCCGCAACCGCCCATACCAGCAACTCGTCGAACCACGCGCCGCCCAGTGCGCCAAACAGCGAAGAAGGCTCCATGTGCAGCTCCAGTCAAGTCAACGTTGAACAATCCGTCAGATTCGTACAGCGCTGCAGAGGGGTGCACTGCGAGCGAGCCGCAATCTTCCGCGCGCAGCGGCGCCGACCCCGTAGTGGGCCGGCGTTGCGCGCTGTCAGTACCGTGGGCCGCCGCAGGTAGGAAGTGACCGACGCCCACGCGCCGCCGCCTACGCGCGGTCGGGACCTGTACGCAGACCTGCCGACGCAGCGGCGCGACTACGATGGGACGCACATCCCACCGGGTCGGCATCAAACCTGCTTCAACCGGTTCACACGTCTACAGGCAAGCGGGTCATGCACATCAAAATCGGATTCGACATCGAACTGGGCGTCACCGCGCCCACTGCGCTCATCTACATGCTCCAGGTCCACCCTTCGCGTGGGCAGGACATCGTGGGCAGCGAGAGCATCACGATCAGCCCGCCGCTGTTGACCGACCACTACCGCGACATGTTCGACAATCACTGCGCGCGTGTGCATGTGCCGTTCGGTGTGAGCAGCGTGCGGTTGCGCAACGAGGCCGTGGTTTATGACACCGGCTTTCCGGACGTGGTCGACTACGGTGCCCAACAGCTTGCAGCGGCCGACCTTCCGGTGGCAACCTTGCCCTTCGTGCTGCCGAGCCGTTATTGCGAGGTCGACAGCGAACTGCTGCAGTTCGCCTGGAACATGTTCGGCAACGTCACGCCCGGTTGGCATCGCGTCCAGGCGATCTGCGACTGGGTGCACAACCATCTGCGCTTCGACTACCAGCGCGCCCGCGCCACGCGCACGGCGCTCGAAGGCTACCGCGAGGGCGTGGGCGTCTGCCGCGACTTCACGCACTTGGCCATTACCCTGTGCCGGTGCATGAACATCCCGGCACGCTACGTGACCGGCTACCTCGGCGACATCGGCATTCCGCCGGTGCCCTATCCGATGGATTTCAGCGCCTGGTTCGAAGTCTGGCTGGGCGATCGGTGGTACACGTTCGACGCGCGCCACAACACGCCCCGCATCGGCCGCATCGTGGTGGCGCGCGGCCGCGACGCGGCGGACGTGCCGATCACCATGGTGTTCGGCGCCAACACGCTGCAGCGCTTCGAAGTCACGACCGACGAGGTTTTTCTGTAGGCACGTAGCCGAGTCGACGCATCGGGCCCGACAACCCTGCGCGTTGCTTCGCCATGGCGTCCCAGGGACGGTTGCCTTCCTTCACACGCTCGCCCACGGTGGCGAGCGTCCAGTGCGCGCCACTGGTCAGGTCCGGCAACTCTTCCCACGCCACGGGCACGGACACGCCCAGTCCAGGGCGCGCCCGCAAAGACCACGCACTGACGGTGGTGGCACCGAAGCCATTGCGCAGGTAGTCGACAAAAATCTTTCCCACGCGGTTTTTCGGACCGCTCTTGGCCACGAAGCGCGCGGGGATCGTCGCGGCCAGGTGCGCCACCACGGCCTGCGAGAACCCCTTGACGGTGTCCCAGCCGTGCTGTCGCCGCAGCGGCACCACCACGTGCAGGCCCTTGCCGCCACTGGTCTTCAGGAATGCCGGCAAACCCAGCTCCTTCAACAACACCTGGGTCAGCAACGCGGCTTCCTGCACCTGCGCCCAAGTCACGCCTTCGCCGGGGTCGAGGTCGAAGGTCATGCGGTCGGGCGTCCCGATCGCATCGGAGGTCGCGTTCCAGGTGTGCAGTTCGATCGTGTTGAGCTGCGCAGCCGAGAGCAGGCCGCGGGCCGCGTCGATCTGCAGCAGGGGCTCATGTCCAGGGTCGAGCGCAGGATCGAGCAGTTTCACGCCGGGCATTTCGCCGCCCTGCGCATGCTTCTGGAAGAAAAGTTCGCCACCCACCCCGGCCGGCGCGCGAACCAGCGACACCGGCCGTTTGCGCAGGTGCGGCAACATGACCCCGGAAACCGCCTCGTAGTACCCATGCACGTCGCCTTTGGTGGCGCCGCTTTGCGGGTCGATCACGCGCTCGGCATGGCTCACGCCACGCAGTGGAGCTGCTGCCTTCATCTTCTGCGCCTCCTCATGCACGATTTCGTGCGCCGGTTTGTCGCTGCGCAGTCCCTGGAACACCGAATGCCGGATCCGGCCCTCGCGCGTCCATTCGCCGAATGAGACCTCGGCCACCAGCTGCGGGCGCACCCATTGCGCCTTGACCGAGGTCGGCACCGCGCCGGCGAACGGCGAGTCCGTCGATTTCATCCGGACCAGCTTCGCTTCGATGTCGGACAGGCGCGATGCGTCGAACCCGGTGCCGACGTTGCCGCAGTACCGCAGCTCGCCGGCAGCGTCGTACACGCCGAGCAGCAGGGCGCCGAAGCCGTTGCGCGAACCCTTGGGCGCCGTATAGCCACCGATCACGAACTCCTGGCGGCGGTGCTGCTTGAGCTTGATCCAGTCCGGCGAACGCTTCGAAACATAGGTCGAGCCGCGGCGCTTTCCGACGATGCCCTCGAAGCCCAGTTTGGCGGCAGACGCCAGCAGGTCGCGCGGCGCCGCATCGAAAACCTCGCTCAGACGCAGCGGCGCCGCCGGCTTGCCGCCGAGCAGGTCGGCCAGCATGGCGCGCCGCTCTTCGAGCGGCAGGTTGCGGAGGTCGCGCCCGTCCAGGAACATCAGATCGAACAGCCAATAGGCGATGCGGCCGGTGGCGCCGCGGTCGAAGGCGTTCTGCAGCGCCTGGAAGTCGGGCGCGCCCTTTTCGCTGTCGACCACGATCTCGCCATCGAGCCAGGCCGACCGGGCCTTGAGCTTCTTCAGGGCGGCAACGAGTTCCGGCACCTTGGAAGACCAGTCGTGCCCGTTGCGCGTGAAGCATTGCACCGACTTGCCGTCGATGCGCGCGAGCATCCGGTACCCATCGAACTTGAGTTCGTAGCGCCATTCCTCCGGCGATGCCGGGGGTCCGTCGGCCAACGTCGCGAGTTGCGGCGCCAGCGTCGCCGGCAAGGCGCGACGCGGGGCTGACGTGGCGCGCGTGTTCGGGGCCTTGTCGGGCAGCGCCGCCGGCGCCGGCTTGTTCAGCACGCTGTCGGGCAGCGCCTCGACCACATCGAAGTCGGCCAGGGGCCGCGCCGCATCGTCGGCCTCCTTGATCAACAGCCAGGCAGGTTGCCGGTCGCCCGGCTTGCCGTGCATGCGCACCAGCGTCCAGTGACCCGTCATCTTGTGGCCGCGCAGTTCGAACTTGAGCTTGCCTGCAGCGAGCCCCTGGCGTGCGTTGCCTTCGGGCAGCCAGTCACCGCGATCCCAGACGATGACCGTGCCGGCACCGTACTGTTTCGGCGGGATCGTGCCTTCGAAGTCGGCATAGGAGAGCGGATGATCCTCGACCTCCACGGCCATGCGCTTGACCTTCGGGTCGAGGCAGGGGCCCTTGGGCACGGCCCAGCTCTTCAGTGTGCCGTGAAGCTCGAGCCGGAAGTCGTAGTGCAGATGGCTCGCATGGTGCTTCTGCACCACGAACCGGAGCGTGCCCGCTGCCTTGCGGCCGCCGGTTTTCGGCTCGGGCGTGCGCGCAAAATCGCGCTTGCCGTGGTAGCGGGCCAGTGCCTCTCGTGCGCCCATGACATGGCCCCTTCAGGCGGCACGGCATCGAGAGACGCGTGCGGGGTGTTTGGCTGCTGCGGTCATCGGGAATCCTCCAACCGTGCAACCTAGGGAGCCGGCGAGCTCCGCAGTGTAGGAACGCGGCACTGTATGCCGTCAGCTACAGCGTTCTGTCGCTCGACTCCGCGAAATAGAACCACTCCGTTCCCGGCAATGCCTGCGAATTCGGAAAGACGATGAAGCCATCGCGCTCGGCCTTCAGCACCGTGCCGTCGGCGCGCAGGGCGATGGACTCGCCCGCGACCACGGCATCGAAGGTCGCCCATTCGCGCACGAACTGGTCTTCCTCGTCCAAGCGATCGGTCACGCTCACCAGCCGCAGCAATTCGGGCGGCATCGGCGCGCGCACTGGCCCGGCCACCATGCCGAGCAGGCGCAATGCCGAATGGATCGCCGCCTGCGCCACGTCGGGCGCCGACGGATCGTCGTGCTGGCCGCATTCGAGCGTGACGCCGTAGCCGCCGCGGCTGCGCATGTACTCGTTGGTGCCCCATCCGAATGCGAGTGCAGCCTCGTCGACCGGCTGGCCCGGGCTGCGCTGCGCCAGCCCGGCGGCATAGATGTCGAGCCAGCCCTCGACCACGCGCGGCGTGCCGAGGTGCAACGCGAGCTGCCCTTCCTCCCGGGCACGGGCGAAGGGCTCGAGCGTGCCCGCGTTGTCGCGCGGGCCGATCATCGCGAAGGCCTCGCCGGCGCTCTGGAACGAATGCAGGTCGAGCAGCACATCGTGCTGGTCGAGCAACGGGCAGAGCAGATCGGTCAGGCGCGCTTCGTAGTCTGCCGGCGCCTGGTTCGCAGGCGTCGGCTGGAACAGTCGATTCAGGTTGCGCTCGCCTTCGCGCTGCAGTCGCCGGCGCGCGAGCGGATTGGCCACCGGCACCATCGTCAGCCGCCCGCGCAGCAGTTGCAGGTCGCCCCCATCGAGCTCGGCGCGAACGCGTTCGATCCCTTCGGTGCCGCATGTCTCGTTGCCATGCACACCGCCGATCACGATCAGCCGGGGGCCGGGCTGCAGCGCCGCGAAGGCATGGCTGCGCAGCATGTCTGCAGGCAGGGTGGGTGGGTGCGGGCTCGACGACATCGCCGAGCATCCTACAACCCTGCACCGGGCGCTCCTACCCTCTCGATATGGCCACCGTGGCAAAACTGCCAGCCCCAACAGAGGAGCAAGCCATGGCGACAGACAAGCGCAAGACGCCCGAAGGCACGAAAGACGAGGAGCAGGGCAACACCAGGGTCGAGCAGGGCGGCGATTCGGCGCCCCGGCTGCCGCACGAGCATGACCAGTCGTCCGACAGCCAGCAGAACGTGGATGGCAGCGCGCCCGAGGTCGGCAAGCAGGCGCTGAGGGACGTGGAGCGCGGTGTCGTCGACACCGACCGCGGCCCGCCGACCGACCGGGTCTACAACGACAAGGTCAAGCGCTAGCGAGTTGCGCGCGCATCGACGAGATCACGCCCGCATAGTCCTTCGTGCCAAAGATGGCGCTGCCGGCCACGAAGGTATCGGCGCCCGCGCTCGCGACACGCGCGATGTTGTCGACCTTGATGCCGCCGTCCACCTCGAGCCGGATGTCGCGGCCGCTCTGGTCGATGCGCTTGCGGGCCTGTTCGACCTTGCGCAGCGCCGAATCGATGAAGCTCTGGCCGCCGAAGCCGGGGTTCACGCTCATGATGAGGATCAGGTCGATGTCGTCGATCGCCCAGTCGAGCGCTTCGAGCCCGAGCCCCGGGTTGAACACCAGTCCCGCCTTGCAACCGGCCGCCTTGATGGCCTGGATGCTGCGGTTCACGTGGGGCGATGCGTCGGGGTGAAAGCTGATGAAATCGGCACCTGCTTCGGCAAAGGACGCTGCGAGCGCGTCGACCGGCTGGATCATCAGGTGCACGTCGATCGGCACCGGCCGGCCGTCCGGCGTCAGCGCATGCGGTTTGAGCGCATGGCAGATCATGGGGCCGAAGGTCAGGTTCGGCACGTAGTGATTGTCCATCACGTCGAAGTGGATCCAGTCGGCGCCGGCGGCGATCACGTTGCGCACTTCGTCGCCCAGGCGGGCGAAGTCGGCGGACAGGATCGAGGGGGCGATGCGGAAGGTGGTGCTCATGACCCGATTGTCGCAAAGCGGATGGTGAAAAGCCTGTCCGGTACCATCCGCGCCATGTCAGACAGCCCGATCAGCATCCAGGTCGAACCCCGCTTCCTCGCCGACCAGTCTTCGCCTGAAGACAACGTGTACACCTTCGCCTACACGATCACGGTGAGCAACGCGGGCGACGTGCCCGCGCAATTGATCGCGCGGCACTGGGTCATCAACGACGCCTCGGGCCATGCGCAGGAGGTCAAGGGCCTCGGCGTGATCGGGCAACAGCCGCTGCTGGCGCCGGGCGAGTCGTTCCGCTACACGAGCGGCTGCAGGCTGCAGGCGCCGAGCGGCACCATGCATGGCAGCTTCTTCATGGTGACCGAGGCCGGCGAGCGCTTCGACGTGACGGTGCCGATGTTCGTGCTCGAAGCCGATATCGGCGGTGCGCCGGTGTCGCGCGTGCTGCACTAGCGGCCTGTCGCGGCGACGTTTCTGTTTTTTGCGGAGTTTCGCCACGGCGGGTTCCGGTTCCGGATACATACATGTCTTCCTTCTTCAACGAACTGATGGGCTTCTGGTCGGACTGGGTGCGCCCCTCCGCCGGCCTGCCGATCGTGCTGTGGTCGCTGCTGATCGCCGTGGCCGCGGCCACCGGACACCTGGTGCAGCGCTACATCGGCCTGCCCAAGGTCATCGGTTATTCGATCGTCGGCACGCTCGTCGGCCTGGCCGGCTTCGAGGGCGCGGTCTGGCCGCTGCAGGGCGTGAGCCTGTTCCTGCTCGAGCTCGGCGTGGCGATCGTGCTGTTCGAGGCCGGCGGCCGGCTGCCGCTGCGCTGGTTTCGCCACAATCCGCGGGTGCTGCTGCAAAGCGTGGTCGAGTCGGCTCTGACCTACTTCGGCGTGTTCTGGGCATTGCACTGGCTCGACGTGCCCGACCCGGTGGCCAACGCGCTGGCGCTCATCGCGATCGTCGCCTCCCCCGCCGTGCTCACGCGCGTGGTGATGGACACGCGCGCCTCCGGCCCGGTGACCGAGCGCGCGCTGACGCTGGCCACGCTCAATACCTTCTACGCACTCACGCTGGGCTACGCGCAGGCCGGGCTGATCGAGCGCGGACCGACCGAACTCTTCCAGCGCCTGCAGCCGGTGCTGGTGGTGCTGGGCCTGTCGTTCGTGGTGGGCGCCGCGCTCGCGCTGGCGCTGCGCTCCGCCTTGCGCGTGATGAGCCCGACCAGCGAGAACACGTCGATCCTGCTGCTGGCGCTGATCGCCGCCGGCGCGGCGGTGGCGGCGCACCTCGGCGCGTCCGCGCCGCTGGCCGCGCTCATCGGCGGCATCATGCTCAAGCAGCTCAATCCGCGGCCGTGGTCGTGGCCGCGCCAGCTCGGCACCGCCGCATCGCTCTTGACCATGCTGATGTTCGTGATGGTGTCGATCGTCGCGGCGCAGGCCGACTGGAGCCTGCCGGTCGCCGGCGTCGTGCTTGCACTGATCGCGGTGCGCGGCGTGGCCAAAGTGTCGGGCATCGCGCTGGCCAATCCGGGCAGCGGCGCCAGCTGGAAGCAGGCGTTCTGGGTCGGCTGTGCGATGGCGCCGCTCTCGTCGATCGCGCTTCTGATCGCTTCGACCTTCGTCACCGCTTCGCCGCTGCTCGGCGCGCTGATCACCCAGACGGCGCTGCCCGCGATCCTGGTCATGGAAGTGCTCGGCGCGGCGATCGCCACGCTGGCCATCCACGCCGCGGGCGAGAGCTCCGTGCCCTGGATGCCGGAAGCCTTCATGAGCACCACCGAGGACACCGTGCGATGAGCGGACGCCAGCAACAAATTATCGAGGGAACGCCGACCAGCCGGACGGTGAAGCTCGGCGCCTTCAACAAGTCGGAAGCGCTGTCGCTCGGCGTCGAGCTCGAGCTGCAGCTCGTCAACACGCACGACTACGACCTCGCGCCCTATGCCGAGGACATGCTGCGGCTGATGGCCGAGACGCCGCTGCCCGGCAGCGTGGTGCCCGAGATGACGTCGAGCATGATCGAGATCTCGACCGACATCTGCCACTCGGCCAAGGACGTGATCGCGCAGCTCACGCCGATCCGCGACGCGCTGGTGAAGAACGCCGACAAGCTCAACATCGCAGTGCTCGGTGGCGGCACGCATGCGTTCCAGCAATGGCACCAGCAGCGCATCTACGACAAGCCGCGCTTCCAGGAGCTGTCGCAGCTGTACGGCTACCTGAGCAAGCAGTTCACCATCTTCGGCCAGCACGTGCACATCGGCTGCCCCGATGCGGACGCGGCGCTCCTGATGCTGCACCGCATGTCGCGCTACATCCCGCACTTCATCGCCCTGTCGGCATCGAGCCCCTACGTGCAGGGGCAGGACACGCAGTTCGACTCGGCCCGGCTCAACTCGGTGTTCGCGTTCCCGCTGTCGGGCCGCGCGCCGTTCGCCCTGACCTGGAGCGAGTTCGAGGCGTACTTCGAGCGCATGACGCGCACCGGCGTGGTTCGCAGCATGAAGGATTTCTATTGGGACATCCGGCCCAAGCCCGAGTTCGGAACGATCGAGATCCGCGTGTTCGACACCCCCCTGACGGTCGAACGCGCCGGCGCGCTGGCCGGCTACGTGCAATCGCTGGCGGCCTGGTTTCTGCAGGAGCAGCCGTTCACGCCGACCGAGGACGATTACCTCGTCTACACCTACAACCGCTTCCAGGCTTGCCGCTTCGGGCTCGATGCGGTGTACGTCGACCCGGCCAGCGGCGAGCACATGCCGCTGCGCGAGCACATCCTCATGACCATGACGCAACTCGAATGGCACAGCGAGGCGCTCAATGCCACCGAGGCGCTGGCCGGCCTGCGCACCGACGTCGAGGCGAGCCACAACGACGCACGCTGGCTGCGCGAGCGGCAGGGCAAGGAGCGGCTGCTGGCGGAAGTCGTGCGGCAAGCCTCGTTGCGCTTTCGCGGAGCCGTCTAGCGCCATGGGCGAATTCGACCTGATCGGCCGCTACTTCACCCGACCGGTGCAGCGCTCGCCGCTCGGCATCGGCGACGACTGCGCGCTGCTGGCGCCGGCGCCCGGCATGCAGCTGGCCGTGTCGTCGGACATGCTGGTCGAGGGCCGCCACTTCCTGTCGACAGTCGACCCCGCGCGGCTCGGCCACAAGGCGCTCGCGGTGAACCTGAGCGACCTCGCGGCCTGCGGCGCGAAACCGCTGGCCTTCACGCTCGCGCTGGCGATGCCCGCCGTGGACGAAGCCTGGCTGGCCGGATTTTCCAGAGGACTGCTCGCGTTGGCGGACGAACACGGTTGTGAACTGGTCGGCGGCGACACCACGCGCGGGCCGCTCAACATCTGCATCACCGTGTTCGGCGAAGTGCCGGCCGGCAGCGCGCTGCTGCGCTCGGGCGCACGGGTCGGAGACGACATCTGGGTGAGCGGCTCGCTCGGCGATGCGCGGCTCGCGCTGGAAGCGTTCCGCGGCACGCTGCGGTTGCCCGAAGCGCTGTTCGAACAGGCGCGCCTGCGCATGGAACAGCCCACGCCGCGCGTTGCGCTGGGCCAGGCGCTGCGCGGCATCGCGTCGGCGGCGGTCGACGTGAGCGACGGTCTGCTCGGCGACCTCGGGCACATCCTTGCGTCCAGCGGCGTCGGCGCGCGGGTGGACGCCGATGCGGCGGTGAGCCTGATCGCCGCAGCGCGCGCCGGCCTGCGACTCGACACGCAGATGCTGCGCACCTGTGCGCTCTCGGGTGGGGACGACTACGAACTGCTGTTCACCGCACCCGCCGCGTCGCGCGACGCCGTGATGCAGGCCGGGCGCGACGGCGACACCGCAGTGACCCGCATCGGCAGCGTCTGCGTCGAACCCGGCCTGCAGGTCGTCGACGCCCAGGGCGCGGCACTTGCGCAGCGCTTCGAAGGCTTCGATCATTTCAACCCTGCACCCGCCCCCTCGCCGTGAACGCCCCCCTCTCCACC
>SEGN01000339.1 GCA_004211245.1 Variovorax sp. | reverse complement strand
AGCTGTTGTCCGTCGACGATGCGCTGGCGGAACATGCCGTATTCGTAGCGGATGCCGTAGCCCATGCCGGGCACGCCGAGCGTGGCCATCGAGTCGAGGAAGCAGGCCGCGAGCCGGCCGAGGCCGCCGTTGCCGAGGGCCGCGTCGGGCTCCCGCTCGGTCAGGGCCTGGATGTCGACGCCGAAGTCGGCCAAGGCTTGCTTCACGGTGCCCTGCAGTTCGAGGGCGAGCAGCGCGTTGGTGAAGGTACGCCCGATCAGGAACTCCATCGAGAGGTAGTAAACCCGCTTCAGGTCCTGCTTGTAGTTGGCGCGCGTGGTGGTCATCCAGCGCTCCACCAGCTGGTCGCGCACAGCGGCGGCGGTGGCGTGCAGCCAGTCGTCCTGGCTGGCGGCGACCGGGTCCTTGCCGACCTGGTAGATCAGCTTGTTGGCAACCGCGCGCTTGAAGGCCGCGACATCGCGGTCGGGGTGGTCATAGGCAAATTCTTCGATCGTCATGGCAGGGATTCCCAAGGTCGTGAATTTCGTAAGCAAGAGAGAGGCCGGGGCGCACTTTTCAGTGCAGCGCCTGCCGGTACATCCCGATGTAGAGGGCGGCCGCCGTGGCCCAGTCGGCCGGGCGACGCATGCCGGTGGCGCGCACGCGGCGCCAGTCGGCCGGGCGGGCGTAGAGCGCGAACGCCCGGCGCAGTGCCCGATGGTAGGCGCCGGCATCGAAGCCGTCGAAGGTGAAGCCGG
Source organism: Variovorax sp. (assembly GCA_004211245.1). Taxonomy (GTDB): domain Bacteria; phylum Pseudomonadota; class Gammaproteobacteria; order Burkholderiales; family Burkholderiaceae_C; genus Variovorax. Next base: position 2,699 of record SEGN01000339.1, on the reverse strand, counting down.
TCGCCCGCCCTTCGGCCATGTCTTCGAGTGTGCAGTCGACGACGGTATCGGCCAGGCCGCCCACCCGGTGCACCAGCGGCAGGCTGCCGTAGCGCAGGCCGTACATCTGCGTCAGGCCGCAGGGCTCGAACAGCGACGGCACCAGGGTCACGTCGCTGCCCGCGAACAGCTGGTGTGCCAGCGGTTCGTTGTAGCCGATGGTCACGCTCACCGCTTCCGGAGCGGCCGCGGCGCGTTCGCGGAACGCGTCTTCCAGCCATCGGTCGCCGCTGCCGAGCAGGGCAAGCTGGCCGCCCTGGGCGAGCAGGGCGTCCAGCCCGGCCAGCACCAGCGGCAAGCCCTTTTGTTCGGTGAGCCGGCTCACGATGGTGAACACCGGCGTGTCGGGCGCCACGGCGAGTCCGAGCGTCTGCTGAAGCGCGGCCTTGCAACTGGCCTTGCCGCCGGGGCGTCGCACGTCGTAGCCGGCGGCGAGCAGCGGGTCGTTCGCGGGGTTCCACACCGCGTCGTCGACCGCGTTCAGGATGCCGCTCAGCACGCCGCTGCGGCCACGCAGCAGGCCATCGAGCCCGAAACCCTGCTCGGGCGTCTGGATCTCGCGCGCGTAGGTCGGACTCACGGTGCTGAGCCGGTCGGCGAAATAGAGGCCGGCCTTCATGAACGAGACCTGGCCGTGGTATTCGAGGCCGTTGACCTGGAACGCCTCGCCGGGCAGTCCGAGTTCGGTAAAGGTCCAGGGAGCGAAAACACCCTGGTAGGCCAGGTTGTGAACCGTGAACACGCTGCGCACGCGAGGTCCGCCGCGCCAGTCGGCGAAGGCCAGGTAGGCGGGCGCCATGCCGGCGTGCCAGTCGTGCGCATGCACCAGCTCGGGCTGCCAGTCGGCGTCGAGACCCTGTGCGATCTGTGCCGCAGCCCAGCCGAGCAGTGCGAAACGCCTGGCGTTGTCTCCGTAGGGCTGCCGGTTCGTGTCTTCGTAGGGGTTGCCCGGGCGGTCGTACAGCGCGGGCGCCTCGATCACGTAGGCCGGCAGGTCCGGCGCCCCGGCGGTCGCGATGCGGCCGCGCAGCAGGCGCGCGCGATCACCCCACGGTGCCCGGAACTCGGCCACGGGCGCCAGGCCCGACACGCCGGCCACGATGGCCGGGAAGCCCGGCAGCAGCACGCGCACGTCTTCTCCGGCGGCCGCCAGCGCGAGCGGCAGGGCGCCGGCGACGTCCGCCAGGCCGCCGGTCTTGAGCAGGGGAAAGATTTCGGCGCTGACTTGGAGAATTCGCATCGGCAAGCGGTCAGGCGGCGGGCGCGGCGAGCCGTTTCAGCATTTCGCGCGTCACCAGCGTCACGCCGGTGTCGGTGCGCTCGAAACGCGCCGCGTCGAAAGCGGCGTCTTCGCCGATCACGGTTTCGTCCGGCAGCACGCAGCCGCGGTCGATCACCACCTTGCTGAGCCGGCAGCCGCGGCCGACTTCCACGTCCGGCAGCAGCACCGCTTGCGTGATGGTGCAGAAGGAGTGCACGCGCACGCCCGAGAACAGCACCGAGTCGCGCACCGTCGAGCCCGACACGATGCAGCCGCCCGAGACGATGGTGTTGGTGGTCAGGCCCGGCTTGCCGTCGCGCCCGAACACGAACTTGGCCGGCGGCAGCTGCCGCTGGTAGGTCCAGATCGGCCAGTTGGTGTCGTAGATGTCGAGTTCGGGGGTGATCGACGCCAGGTCGAGGTTGGCCGCCCAGAACGCATCGATCGTGTCCACGTCGCGCCAGTAGGCCGGGCTGTCGGCACCGCGCGTGGCCCGCGTGACGCAGGACATGCCGAACGGATGCGCCAGCGCGCGGCCCTCGGCCACGGCGCGGGGAATGATGTCCTTGCCGAAGTCGTGGTCGGAATCGGGGTTCAGGTTGTCCTCTTCGAGCAGCTTGTAGAGGTATTCGGAGTCGAACACGTAGATGCCCATGCTCGCCAGCGCCACGTCGGGTTTGCCGGGCATGGCGGGCGGGTTGGCCGGCTTTTCGAGAAAGGCCGTGACCCTGCGTTCCTCGTCCACGTGCATCACGCCGAAGGCCGTGGCTTCCATGCGCGGCACTTCGATGCAGCCGACGGTGCAGCCCATGCCGCGTTCGGCATGGTCCTTGACCATGATCGAGTAGTCCATCTTGTAGATGTGGTCGCCGGCCAGCACCACCACGTAGTCGTGCGGCGTGGAGCGGGTCTGGATGATGTCGAGGTTCTGGAACACCGCGTCGGCCGTGCCGCGGTACCAGTGCTCGTCGCCCACGCGTTGCTGCGCGGGCAGCACATCGACCATCTCGTTGAGTTCGGCGCGCAGGAAGCTCCAGCCGCGCTGAAGGTGGCGCATCAGCGAATGCGATTTGTACTGCGTGACCACCGCCATCCGCCGGATGCCGGAATTGAGGCAGTTCGACAGCGCGAAATCGATGATGCGGAACTTGCCGCCGAAGTACACGGCCGGCTTCGCACGCCGGTCGGTCAGCTGCTTCAGGCGCGAGCCGCGGCCGCCGGCCAGCACGAGGGCGATGGTGCGTCGAACGAGTTGATGGGCCTGCAGCGAGGGGGGCGGGGTGGGCGTGTCCATGGGTTGTCTCCCGGGAGTGTTTTCGGATCGGGCCGGTCAGCGTAGCACTGGCCGTGCCAACTGGCTGCTACGTTCTTGCGACCCACAGGCTCGATGGCGGCAAGG
>SEGN01000338.1 GCA_004211245.1 Variovorax sp. | reverse complement strand
CTGTGGGACTACATCAAGAAGCACAACCTGCAAGACAAGGCCAACAAGCGCAACATCAACGCCGATGCCAAGCTGAAGGAAATCTTCGGCAAGCCGCAAGTGTCGATGTTCGAGCTCGCTTCGCTGATCGGCAAGCACGTCAAGTAAGCCGCAGGCGCCGCGAGGCGCTTTGCATCAGGAGCCGGCGCACGCCATGCGCCGGCTTTTTTTTGGGCCTCGATCAATCCTGCGCGAGCGCAGCCTGGGTGATGCCGCTCAACGTGCCGCGCGTGGTGATCACTTCGGGGTCGAGGGGAATCTCGATCAGCGTGCCGGTATCGGCCGCGAGTGCACGCAGCAGCGCGGCCTCGAACTGGTCGGTGGCCGTCACGCGCTCGGCGGCATAGCCATAGGCACGCGCCAGCGCGCAGAAGTCCGGATTGCGCAATGCGGTGCCGCTGACGTGGTTCGGGTATTCGCGCTCCTGGTGCATGCGGATGGTGCCGAACATGCCGTTGTTGAGCAGCACGATGATGCTCTTGCCGCCATGCTGCGAGGCCGTCGCGAGTTCCTGGCCGTTCATGAGGAAGTCGCCATCGCCGGCGATGGTGAAAGCGATGCGGCCACTCACGAGATTGGCCGCGATGCCGGCCGGCACACCGTAGCCCATGGCGCCACTGGTCGGCGCAAGCTGCGTCTTGTGGCCCTTGGCGAGGCCGTGGTAGCGGAAGAAGCGGTGCACCCAGCTCGCGAAGTTGCCGGCGCCGTTGGTGATGGCCGCGTCGTGCGGCAAGTGTCTTTGCAGCAGCGCGACCACTTCGGCCATGTCGACGGCGCCGCGCGGCGCATCGGCAGGCAATCCAGGGAGCGGTTGCGGTCGGAGGTTGTCGAGGTAGTCGGCATGTGCCGCACCTCGAGGCTTCGGGCTGCGGCGCTCATGCCGGCGTTGATCGCCAGGTCGGCCTGGTACACGCGATTGAGTTCCTCGGCGCTCGCGTGGATGTGGACCAGCGTCTGTTTCGACCTCGGTGCCTCCAGCAGCGTGTAGCCACCGGTCGTCATCTCTCCGAGACGCGGGCCGATCGCGATGATCAGGTCGCTTTCCTTCACCCGCTTTGCGAGCTTCGGATTGATGGCGATGCCGACATCGCCCGCGTACTGCGGATGGTGGTTGTCGAAGGTGTCCTGAAAACGGAACGCGTTGCCCACCGGCAAGCGCCAGTTCTCGGCAAAACGCTGCAATGCCTGCGCTGACTGCGGCGTCCAGCCACTGCCGCCCGCGATGACGAAGGGCCGCTCGGCTTTCAGCAACAGCTCGCGCAAGGTGCGCAGCGCCCCGGGGTCGCTCCATGGCTGAACGGCCTCGACGCGGGCCAGTGGTTGCGCATCGGTCGTCGAACGCAGCATGTCTTCCGGCAACACCAGCACCACCGGGCCGGGCCGGCCGTTCATCGCGGTGGAGAAGGCGCGCGCCACGTACTCGGGGATGCGGCTCGCGTCATCGATGCGCTCGACGCGCTTCGCGAAGCCCTTGGTGCTGGGGCCGAAGAAGCTGCCGTAGTCGACCTCCTGAAAAGCCTCCCTGTCGCGGAAGTCGCTGCCGACATCGCCGACGAACAAGATCAGCGGCGTCGAGTCCTGGAACGCGTTGTGCACGCCGATGGATGCGTTGGTGGCACCCGGCCCGCGTGTGACGAAGCAGATGCCGGGACGCCCCGTGATGCGCGCATGCGCGTCGGCCATGAACGCCGCCCCGCCCTCCTGCCGGTTCACGATGAAGCGGATGTGCTCGCGTTCGGCATGAAAACCATCGAGTACGGCGAGAAAACTCTCGCCCGGAACACCAAAGGCGGTATCGACGCCCTGAGCGATCAGGCATCGAACGAGCAGGTGACCTGCCATGACGGCGGAGGACGCCTCCCCGCTTGGCGACGGGGTGCTCGGAGGGCTGTGGGTGGCTGGCATGGCGAACTCGGTTGGACGTTGCGCCCCATTATCCGCAGCCCCCGCAGACGCTAATTCACCGAACGGCCCCGGGAAAACGATGTGGCCCGTATTAACCGAACGGTGAATTATCGCGGCCATGTTGAACATCTTGACGGCAGATTCGCTCCCGCCGGTTCCGGTGGAAATGCGGGGCCGCAACGCCGAACGCACCCAGCAGGAGATCCTGCGCGCCGCCACGCAGGAGTTCGCCAACGCGGGCCTGGGCGGCGCCCGCATGGAGCGGATCGCGGCACAGGCGGGCGTCAACAAGCGTCTCATCTACTACTACTTCGAGAGCAAGGAACTGCTCTTTCTCTCGGTGCTCGAGGACGCCTACGCACGCATCCGCGATGCCGAGAAAGGCTTGCACCTCGACAGTTTGGATCCCGCCACCGCGGTGCGCCGGCTGGTCGAGTTCACCTGGCAGTATTACCTCGAGAACCCCGAGTTCCTCACCCTGCTCAACAGCGAGAACCTGCACAAGGCGCGACATCTCCAGCGCTCGTCGCGCATCCAGGAAATGAATTCGCCGCTGGTGCAACTGCTGCGCGACGTGGTGGACCGCGGACAGCGCAGCGGGCTGTTTCGCGAGGGGGTCGACCCGGTGCAGCTCTACATCACGATCGCCAGCCTCTGCTACTTCTATTTGTCGAACAACGCGACGCTCTCGACCATCTTCGGTCGCGATCTGTTCGCGCCGACGGCCCTGTCCGAGCGCCTCTCGCACATGACCGAAGTGGTCATGGGCTACCTGCTTCGCAAATGATGCGGCGCGAAGCCCGCCCCAGCCAAATTCACCCAATCGTTAATTGACGGAGACGCCATGAATGCTTTCGATGTCGCCCTGTATCGCCACCACGGGCACCTGACGGTCAACGACGTGTTCACGCCCCAGGAGATGGACGGCCTGGTGCGCGACATCGAGCAATGGGGCACTTCGTTCCTCGAATCGCTGCCGGTCGAGCAACGTGCCTGGTACATCGATGGCGGCGTCACGGCCCGTACCGTGCTTCGCAAGCTCGACAACCCGCACGCGCATCGCCCGTCCGTTCAGGCCTTCGCTCGCGACCGCCGCCTGCTCGACCTGGTGGAGCAGCTCATCGGCCCCGGGGTGTCGGTGTACTTCAGCCAGATCTTCTTCAAGCCGCCCGAAGGCGGTGGCCCGAAGCCGGCGCACCAGGACAACTTCTACTTCGGGCCAGCGGACCCCGAAGGCATGGTGACCGCGTGGATCGCGCTGGACGACGCGACGCTGGAAAACGGCTGCCTCTACTACGGCGACGGCACCAACCTCGGCCCGGTCTACGGCCACTTCGCGCCCGAGGGCGAGCCGTTCAACCTGCAGATCCCGGCCACCATCCTCGACCGGCAGCCGATGACGCCCGCGCCGGTGCGCAAGGGCGGCGTGAGCTTCCACCACGGCAACACCTTCCACTGCTCCGACGCCAATCGCAGCGACAAATGGCGCCGCGCTTGCGCGCTGCATTTCGTGAGCAACGGCAACGCGTTCGAGAACCCGGCCCTGCCCTACGACCATTCGCTCAAGTTCCAGGTGTCCTGATCCGTGAAACACCTGCTGCATCCCGCCACGCGGCCGTTCTGGCTGATCATCGTTCTGCTCGTGCTGTGGGACATCGCGATCCGCGTGTTCAAGATCCCGCCCTACCTCGTTCCGCCGCCACTCGCAGTCGTCAAGCAATTGGGCGCCGAGTGGCCGATGCTGCTGCGCGAGATGCTGCCGACCCTCTACGCCACGCTCGGCGGCTTCGCGTTGTCGGCCGTGATCGGCGTGCCGATCGCGATGTGGATCGCCTACTCGCGCGTGGTCGAAAGCTTCGTCTACCCGCTGCTCGTGTTCTCGCAGTCGGTGCCGAAGGTCGCGATTGCGCCGCTATTCGTCGTCTGGTTCGGCTTCGGCATCGTGCCGAAGGTGATCGCGGCGTTCCTGCTGGGCTTCTTTCCGGTCGTGGTGTCGACGGTGCAGGGCTTCAAGTCGGTCGAGCCCGACGTGGTCGACCTCGCCCGGTCGATGGGCGCCAACGGCCTGAAGATCTTTCTGAAGTTCCGCCTGCCGCACGCCCTGCCCTCGATCTTCAGCGGGCTCAAGGTGTCGGTCACGCTGGCCGTGGTGGGCGCGGTGGTCGGCGAATTCGTCGGCTCCAACTCGGGCATCGGATTCGTGCTGCAACGCGCCACCGGCACCTTCGACCTGCCATTGATGTTCGCCGCGCTGGTCGTGCTCTCGCTGATGGGCGTGGTGCTGTTCCTCATCGTCGAACTCGTCGAGCGCTGGCTCATGCCGTGGCATGCCTCGCAGCGCCACGACATGCAGGCCACGGCCTGACATCGCTTTTTCGTTTTCCCCCTCACTTCAATACAA
>SEGN01000337.1 GCA_004211245.1 Variovorax sp. | reverse complement strand
ACCGACGTGAACTCGGGCGTGGCGCGCTTCAGCTTCGACATTCCGGAACTCACCGACGGCATCGGCTTCGTGGTGATCGCGATGGGCGTGTTCGGCTACGGCGAAATCATCGGCAACCTGTCGCAGCCCGACGACGAGCGCGAAGTGTTCACCGCCAACGTCAAGGGCCTGTGGCCGACCAGGGACGACTTCAAGCGCATGACGCCGGCCGTGCTGCGCGGCACCGCGCTCGGCTCCGCGCTCGGCATCCTGCCGGGCGGCGGTGCGCTGCTGGCGGCCTTCGCAGCGTACGCGCTGGAAAAGAAGATCAAGATGCGCCCGGGCGAAGTGCCTTTCGGCCGCGGCAACATCCGCGGCGTGGCGTCCCCCGAGTCGGCCAACAACGCCGGCGCGCAGACCTCGTTCATTCCGCTGCTCACGCTCGGCATCCCGCCCAACGCCGTCATGGCGCTGATGGTGGGTGCCATGACCATCCATAACATCCAGCCCGGCCCGCAGGTGATGACCAGCAACCCCGAGCTGTTCTGGGGCCTGATCGCGTCGATGTGGATCGGCAACGCGATGCTGATCATCCTGAACCTGCCGCTGATCGGCATGTGGATCAAGCTGCTCACGGTGCCCTACAAGTTCCTGTTCCCGGCGATCGTGCTGTTCTGCGCCATCGGCGTGTACTCGACCAACAACAACACCTTCGACATCTGGATGGTGGGCGCCTTCGGCTTCGTCGGCTACCTGTTCCTCAAGCTCAAGACCGAACCGGCGCCGCTGCTGCTCGGCTTCATCCTCGGGCCGATGATGGAAGAGAACCTGCGGCGCGCGCTGCTGCTGTCGCGCGGCACCTGGAGCGTGTTCGTCACGCGGCCGCTGTCGGCCAGCCTGCTGGTGGCGGCGTGCGTGCTGCTGGGCATCGTGCTGCTGCCGTCGATCAAGGCCAAGCGCGAAGAGGCCTTCGTCGAGGAGTGAGCCGTAAGGCCGCTCGCCGGAAAGCCGCCTCCGGGCGGCTTTTTTGCGCGCGTTCGACCGGTGTAGACTGCCAGGTTTTTCCGCTCTGACCGTATGGTGCAAGCGTCACAGCGCACAGATTTCAGCGGCCCCGGGCTCATTCGCCTGCTGGCGCGGCTCAGCGAGATCAATCCCCGCGAATCCGGACAGACCTTCGCAGACCGGTTGAGCCAATGGCTCGGCTGGGCAGACGCGATCTCGCTGTCATCGGCGCTGGACGGCAGCCCGGCCGCCGCGCCGGCCGGCGTGCCGACCGCCACCAGCATCGAAGAAGCCCAATGTGCCCGCGTGCGCAGCGCACTGGCGGCCGCCATTGCCGAAGACATGCGCAGCGCCCCCGCCGAGATGAGCCCCGACTTCGCCCCCTGCCGCCGCCGCTACGTGGCGCGGCAGCAGGCCATGCACACCAGCATCACCGCGCTGCGCGGCCGGCTTCGCGAGACGCTCGCGGCCCGCTCGCCCGACATGGCCCGGCTCGCGTCGATGGACGCCGTCATGGAGCAGGTGCTGGGCGCGCACGAACACCGCCTGCTGGCCACCGTGCCGGCATTGCTAGAGAAACATTTCAAGCGCCTGCCGCCCGACCGGCAGGCCCCATCCGACACATTCCCCGACGCCTTCTGCCGCGACATGCACAGCGTGCTGCTGGCCGAACTGGACATCCGACTGCAACCGGTCGAAGGGCTGCTCGCCGCCCTTCGCTCGCACGCGCCCATCGCACCCCGCCCATGAACCGAATCCTCCACCACATCGCCTTCGCCATCGGCCTCGTCGCCATCGGCTGGGTCGGCGCCGGCTACCTCGGCAGCCAACCGCTGGCGCTCGGCGTCACGCTCGTCATCGGCGCGTTCTACCTGATGGGTGCGCTGGAGCTGCGCCGCTTCGAGGCCGCCACGGCCAGCCTGGCGCAAGCCGTGGCCGACACCGCACCGCCGCCCGCCGGCCTGGGCGACTGGCTCGCGCCGCTGCATCCCTCGCTGCGCAACGCGGTGCGCCTCCGCGTCGAGGGCGAGCGCGTCGGCCTGCCCGGACCGGCCCTCACGCCCTACCTCACCGGCCTGCTCGTGCTGCTGGGCATGCTTGGCACCTTCGTCGGCATGGTGGTCACCTTGAAGGGCACCGGGACGGCGCTGGAAAGCGCGTCCGACCTCCTGGCCATCCGCTCGTCGCTGGCCGCGCCGGTCAAGGGCCTGGGCCTGGCTTTCGGCACGTCGCTCGCCGGCATTGCCGGTTCGGCCATGCTGGGCCTGATGGCGGCCCTCAGCCGGCGCGACCGGCTGCAGGTGGCGCAGGCGCTGGACACGCGCATCGCCACCACGCTGCGCCCCTTCTCGCTCGCGCACCAGCGCGAGGAGTCGCTGCGCCTGCTGCAGCGCCAGGGCGAGGCGATGCCGGTGCTGGTCGACCGCCTGCAGGCCATGATGGACACGATGACGCGCCAGAGCGAGCTGTTGGGCGAGCGCCTGCTGGCCAGCCAGGAGGTCTTCCACACCCGGGCCGACGCGGCCTATGCGGACCTCGCCACCTCGGTCGGCCGCTCGCTGACCGAGAGCCTGGCCGAAAGCGCCCGCGTGGCCGGCGCAACGATCCAGCCGGTGGTCGAGACCACCATGGCCGGCATCGCGCGCGAAACAGCCGCCCTGCACGAGCGCATCGGCCACAGCGTGCAACAGCAACTCGACGGCCTGTCGGCGCGGCTCGACGCCAGCGGCCAGGCGGCGGCGCAGCGATGGGACGACGCGCTGGCCGCGCACGCGCGCACCAGCGAGTCGCTGTCGACCGACCTGCGCGGCACGCTCGACGGCTTCACGCGGACCTTCGAGCAGCGCGCCGCCACGCTGGTGGACGGCGTTGCAACGCGGCTCGACAGCGCGGCCGGCAACGTCGCCGAGCAATGGCGCAGCGCATTGGCCCAGCAAGCCGGCAGCACCGAGGCGCTGCTCGACGGGATCGCGCAGGCGCACACGGCACTGCAGGAACGGCTGGACGCCAGCGACACGCAGCGCCTGGCGGCGTGGGCCGCGTCGCTGGAAGGCATGTCCGCATCGCTGCAGCGTGAATGGCAACAGGCCGGCGCGCACAACGCGCAGCAACAGCAGGCCATCTGCGACACGCTCGCGCAGACCGCGCGCGAGATCACCGCACAGAGCGAGACGCATGCGCGCCAGACCATCGCCGAGATCGGCCAGCTCATGCAAGCCGCTTCGGAGGCGCCGCGTGCCGCCGCCGAAGTGATCGCCGAGCTGCGCCAGAAGCTGTCCGACAGCATGGCGCGCGACAACGCGATGCTCGACGAGCGCAGCCGCATCCTCGGCACGCTCGACACGCTGCTCGGGGCGGTGAACGCCGGCGCGGGCACGATGGTCGAGGTGTCGGCCCAGCTCAACGGCAGCGCGCTCGAAGTGGCGAGCCTCGGTGAATCGTTCGGCCAGGCCGTCGGGCAGTTCAGCGAATC
>SEGN01000336.1 GCA_004211245.1 Variovorax sp. | reverse complement strand
CCAGTCGACCAGCTTGCCCTTGCCCTCGTCGCCCCATTGGGTGCCGACGACGACCACGTTTCGTCCGGTAGTCACGCTCATGTTGTCCTGCTTCTCAAAAAATCAGATGGCTTGCACAGCCCACGTGCCGGCGTGCTCGACGAGCTCGCGGTCGCAGTGGAACTCGTCGATTTCGCTGTCGTGCCCGGGCAGCACGCAGACCACCGTTTCGCCTTGCAACCGAAGCGCCGCGATCGCGTCGCGCAGCCCGGCGGCATCGCTCCATGGCGCACGCACTGCAGCGCGCAGCGGGCGCGCCGGCAGCACTTCGACCAACTCGCGCAAGTCGAGGCTGAACCCGACGGCGGGGCGATTGCGACCGAACACCGCACCCACCTCGTCGTAGCGGCCACCACGCACCAGCGCATCGGCCGCGCCCTCCAGGTAGATGCCGAAGCGCATGCCGCTGTAATAGGCGTAGCCGCGCAGATCCGACAGGTCGAAGCTCACGCTGGTGCCGCTCAGCCGTGCGGCAAGCTGGCGCAAATCGCCGAGCGCTTCGCGCACGGCCGGCGAGGCCTTCAGCACCTTCTCGGCCTCGTCGAGGACCGCCACGTCGCCATAGAGCTGAACCAGTGCCAGCAAGCCTTCGCGGGCCGCAGCGGGAAAGTCGCGCGTCAGCGTGCGCAGCTCGCTGCTGTCCTTCACGGCAAGGGCCGCGTGCACGCGCGCAATCGCGGCCGCGTCCACCGGCACGCCGGCAAACAGCGAACGCACGATCCGCGCGTCGGCCAGGTCGACCAGCGCGCCGCTCTGCACACCGGCCGCACCGAGGCAGTCGAGTGCGAGCAGCAGCGTTTCGGTGTCGGCTTCGAGGCCCGCATGGCCGTAGATCTCGGCACCGAATTGCAATGGCTCGCGCGTGGCGTGCGGACGGTCGGGGCGGGTGTGGATCACCGGGCCGCAGTAGCACAGCCGCGCCACGCCGCGCCGGTTGAGAAGATGTGCATCGATGCGCGCCACCTGCGGCGTGGTGTCGGCGCGAAGACCCATGGTGCGGCCGGAAATCTGGTCGACCAGTTTGAAGGTTTGCAGATCGAGCGCCTCGCCGGTGCCGGACAGCAGCGATTCCAGGTGCTCGAGCATCGGCGGCATCACCAGCTCGTAGCCATAGCCACGGGCGGTGTCGAGCAGCTGACGGCGAAGTTCTTCGATGTGGCGCGCCTCGGAGGGCAGCACATCGGCAATGTGATCCGGGAGGACCCAGGCGGACATGGAAAAAGGAGGCGTGGGTTAAACCGGGATTCTACTGGCCCGCAACGAGCCGCCTGCGCTCAGCTGTTCACCCAGAGCAGCACGACGCCCAGGAGAATGCTGCAGAGGCCGAAGAAGCGAAGCTGCCCGTCGCGCAACTGCAGCAGCTGCATGAAGCCGCGCCGCCAGCTGCCCGGCGACAGAAAGGGCATCGCCCCTTCGATCACGAGCACCAGCACGTCGCCCTTCTTGTTGAAGCTCTGCTTGTAGGCGTCGAGGCTGCGGTAGAACTGGGCGAACTGCGGGTCCTTGCCGAATGCCTCGGCGTAGGCAGCCGCAGCGGTCGCGTCGCCGTCACCCTTGATCTTCTGCGCATCGCGGTAGGCGTTGGCCACCGTCACTTCACGTTGGCGATCCGCATCGGCGCGGATCTTCTCGCCTTCGGCGAAGCCGGTCGAACGCAGCTCGTTGGCCACGCGCTTGCGTTCGGCCTCCATGCGGCGGTAGACCGACTCGGTGATGGCTTCCACGTAGTCGACCCGTGTGATGCGCACGTCGACGACGTCCACGCCCCAGGGCTTGGCGCCCTTCACCACGGCCAGCACCTCGCGCTGGACGTCGGCCATGAGCTTTTCACGGCTGGCGGAGATCAGGTCGCGCACCGTGTACTTGTTGATGTTCTCCTGGAACGCATTGCGCACCACGCGATTGAGCTGCATCGCGCCGGCGTTTTCGTCGAGGCCGACGTTGCGGATGTACTCCGAGGGATTGCTGATGCGCCAGCGCACATACCAGTCGATCACCACGCGCTGCTTCTCGGCGGTGAGCATGGGCTCGGTGTCGAGGCTCGACAGCATCAGCAGGCGCTTGTCGATGTACGAAACGTTCTGGAACGGCGGCGGCATCTTGAAGTTGAGGCCGGGCTCGGTGATCACGCTCTTGATCTGGCCGAGCTGGTAGACCACGCCGAACTGGCGCTGGTCGACGACGAAGAGCGTGGAACTCAGCAGCGCGAGCGCCACCAGGATCGACGTGGCGATGAATCCGATTCTGTTCATGTGTCGTTCTCCGCTTAGCGACCGTCGCGGTCACGTGAGCGGCCATCGCGGGCGCGCGTATCGCTGCTGCCGGCCGGCGGCGCCACCGGGATCACCGAGGACTGGGCCGGCGCGGTGCCGGCCACGTTGGGGCTGGCCGCATCGCTCGGGGTGGGGCCGGCATTCTGCCCGGTCATTTGCATCAGCTTGTCGAGCGGCAGATAGAGCAGGTTCGAACCCTGTCTCGAATCGACCAGCACCTTGGTGGTGCTCGCGTAGATCTGCTGCATGGCGTCGGTGTACATGCGGTCGCGCGTGACCTGGGGCGCCTTCTGGTATTCCGTCAGCACCTGGCTGAAACGGCCCGCATCACCCTGTGCCTGCGCCACGATGCGCGCCTTGTAGGCTTCGGACTCCTCCTTCAGGCGCGAAGCGGTACCGGTGGCCCGCGGGATCACGTCGTTGGCATAGGCCTGCGCGTCGTTCTTGGCCCGCTCGCGCTCCTGGCCTGCTTTGAGCACGTCGTCGAACGCGGCCTGGACCTGTTCGGGCGGGCGTACACCGCCCTGCTGCAGGTTGATGCCGACCACCTCGACCCCGACCTTGTAGCGGTCCAGGATGGTTTGCATCAGCGTGCGCACGCGCGGTGCGATCTGGTCGCGCTCCTCGGCAAGTGCGGCATCCATCTTCATCTTGCCGACGACCTCGCGTACAGCCGTCTCCGCCACCTGCACCACCGCCTCGGTGGGCGACTTGCTCTCGTAGAGCCAGGCACGCGCATCGCTCAGGCGGTACTGGACGGCAAACTTGATCTCGACGATGTTCTCGTCCTGCGTCAACATCGCCGATTCGCGCAGGCCGGTGGAACGCACGATCTGGTCGCGCCCCACATCGGTCGAGCGGATCTGTGTCACCACGACCAGTTCGTGGCGCTGGATCGGGTACGGCAGCCGCCAGTTGAAACCGGCACCGACCGTGGTCTTGTAACGGCCGAACTGAGTGATCACGGCCTGCTGGCCTTCGTTCACGATGAAGAACCCCGTACCGAGCCAGATCAGCACGGCCACGCCGGCCACCAGCGCAAGGCCGAAGCCGGCGTTCTTCATGTCCGGCGGCTTGAACCCGCCGCCGTTTCCGCCGGAGGGCCGGTTGTTGTTGTCGCCGCCCCGCCCGCCGCCAAACAGCCCGCCGAGCTTGCGATTGAAGTCGCGCCAGAGTTCGTCGAGGTCGGGCGGTCCCTGGTTCGGGCCCTGACCACGCGGCCGGTTCGACGAGGGGGGTGGCGATGGCGGCGGCATCGCCGGCGGCTCACCCTCGGGCCGGTTCGCGCCAGGTCGCTGTTCGCCGCTGGTCGACGTGTCGTCGCCACGGCCCCAACGGCCGTCGTTCAGGTTGAACATGCCCTGAAACCGTCTCCACACTGGCATTGCATTCATTCGTTTCGCTTCTTCTCTCGTCTGTGACGGGATTGTGCCCAATCAGGGGGCGGCATCGTGCAATTCAGCGTCCGCCTCTAAGGTCATGGCTGCGCTGACCGAGCCGGACCGCAAAGCCAGCTCGGCCCGCAGCTCCGGCACCCCCCGGCCCGAGTGCGCACTGAGGAAAATGCGCGGCACCCGGACGCCATCGACTTCGATCTCGTCCTGCAGATGCAGCGGTTGCTGTGCAGTTTCAAGGGCGTCGAGCTTGTTGAACACCAGAAGTTGCGGCACTTCGCCGGCGCCGATCTCGGCCAGTACGCGCTGAACCTCGGCCATCTGCTCGGGATGGTTGGGATTCGACGCGTCGACCACGTGCAGCAGCAAGTCGGCATCGACCGCCTCCTGCAGCGTGGCCTTGAAGGCATCAACCAGGCCGTGCGGCAATGCACGAATGAACCCCACCGTGTCGGAAATGGAGACCTGGCGCGTGCTGCCATCGGCGTTGGCGCCGAGGTACAGGTTGCGGGTCGTGGTGTCGAGCGTGGCGAACAGTTGGTCGGCCGCATAGGCGCGCGCCTTGACCAGCGCATTGAACAGCGAAGACTTGCCGGCATTGGTGTAGCCGACCAGCGAGATGTTGAAGGTGTCGCGCCGCTCGCGCTGGCGCCGCTGCGTGTTTCGCTGCTTCTGCACCTTGGCAAGCCGGTCGCGCGTGCGCTTGATCGACTCGTCGATCATCCGGCGGTCGAGCTCGATCTGCTTTTCGCCAGGGCCGCCGCGCACGCCGGCGCCCCCGGTCTGGCGCTCCAGGTGAGACCAGCGACGGACCAGCCGCGTGCTGAGGTACTGGAGACGGGCGAGTTCGACCTGCAGCTTGCCCTCGTGCGAACGCGCCCGCTGCGCGAAGATTTCGAGAATGAGGAACGTCCGGTCGTATACCGCCATCTCGAGCTGACGCTCGAGGTTGCGCTGCTGCGCCGGACTCAGGGACTGGTCGAAGATGACTTCGCTGGCGCGATGCAGTTGAGCCAGTTCCTTGATTTCGTCGGCCTTGCCGCTGCCCACGAACAGGGCGGCATCGGGCGCCTTGCGTTTGCACACGAGGCGCGCCACAGGCTGGAGGCCCGCGGTCTGCGCGAGCAGACCGAGTTCCTCCAGGTCGCTGTCGAAGTGAGGCAACCCGAAGTCGACGCCAACGAGAACGACGGCGCCTTCCGAGGGTGGGATCAGTTCAGACAAACGAAACCAGACCTGTCAGGGGGA
>SEGN01000335.1 GCA_004211245.1 Variovorax sp. | reverse complement strand
AGGCGCGCCGCCTTGCACAGGACGTGGCGCTGGCCGTGCAGGCCGCGTTGCTCGTGCGGACGGCTCCCGCCGCCGTGCACGACGCCTTCTGCGCGTCTCGACTCGGCGGCGACTGGGGTCATGCCTTCGGCGCGCTGGGCGCCGGTGTCGACTTCGACGCTGTCGTGCGCCGGGCGATGCCGACCGCCTGACGCGCAAAAACGCAGATTCAAGGCTGCTTTCCTACACCCGTGCCGCGCTGAAACGGACATGGTCTGGTGTACCTGCCTTTTCCAGACACAGGAGACTGCGCCATGACCGAACTGAAAGATGCGAAAGCGCTGGCCGCGGAAGCATCGAAACCCTATCCGAACGACAGCGCCGCGTACCGCAGCGCGCGCACGGCGCTGCTCGCCGAAGAGATCGAACTGCGCCGCCACATCGAGCGTGTCGCTGCGCAACGCCGCGCGCTGCCGCCCGGCGGCGAGCCGGCGGAGTACCTCTTCACCGACCAGGACGGCCGGTCGGTGCATCTGGCCGACATGTTCGGGCGACACGACACGCTGGTCACGTACTTCTGGATGTTCGGTCCGCAACGCGAGCGTCCCTGCCCGATGTGCACCGCTTTCCTCGGATCGCTCGACGTGCCTTCGCGCGACATCACGCAGAAAGTGGCCTTCGCCGTCATCGGACGTTCGCCGGTGGCGCGCCAGCTGGCCTTCGCGCGCGAACGCGGCTGGCGCAATCTGCGCTTCTACGCGACCACGGGCGACGAATTCCCGCGCGATTACCGCGGCCTGTCGCCAAAAGGCGAGGAGTGGCCCGCGCTCGATGTCTGGGTGAAGCGGGCCGGCAAGGTGCGCCACTTCTGGGCGTCCGAGCTCGGCGGCACCGAAGACCCTGGCCAGGATCCGCGCGGCGCGCCCGACCCGACGCCGCTGTGGAACATCCTCGACCTCACGCCCGCCGGACGCGGCACCGACTGGTACCCGAAGCTCGACTACGCCTGAGCGCGCCCGCCCGTCCTGTCTTCTGGTTGCTCGACGCCATCGGAGCGAAGCGTTAGGGTAGCGGCATGAACGAACTCATCCTTCACCACTACACCACCTCGCCCTTTTCCGAGAAGGTGCGCCTCATCCTCGGCGCCAAGAAGCTGCCGTGGAAGTCGGTCTTCATTCCGCCGATCATGCCCAAGCCGGACGTCGAAGCGCTCACCGGCGGCTACCGCAAGACGCCGTTCCTGCAGATCGGCGCCGACATGTACTGCGACACGGCACTGATCGCCGACGTGCTGGAGCACCTGCAGCCCGAGCCGACGCTCTACCCCGAACCGGAGAAGGGCCTGTCGCGCATCCTCGCGCAATGGGCCGACACCACCTTGTTCTGGGCTGCGATGGCCTGGAACCTGCAGCCCCGCGGTGCGGCCGAGGTGTTCGCCAAGGCGCCGCCCGAAGCGGCCAAAGCCTTCGGCGAAGACCGCGGGAAGATGAGCGCCGGCAACATGACCCGGCTACGCCCGGCCGACGCCACGAGTGCCTACAAGTCGTACCTGCGCCGCCTCTCCGACATGCTGGACGACAAGCCCTTCCTGCTTGGCGAAGTTCCGTGCATCGCCGACTTCTCGGCCTACCACCCGCTCTGGTACACGCGCCGCATCGACGCGGTGAAAGGCATCCTCGAGCTGACGCCGGCGGTGGTCGACTGGATGGACCGCGTCGCGGCCATCGGCCACGGCACGGCGGAGAAGTTCGGCGCGCAAGAGGCCGTCGCGGCGGCCAAGGCCGCCACGCCGCATTCGCTGCTGACCGACAGCACCTTCCAGGACGACCACGGCATCGCGCTCGGCAGCGCCGTCACGATCCGCGCCGAAAGCTTCGGCCTCGAGGAGACCGCCGGCACGCTGGTGGCCGCCACGCGCACCCACTACACGCTGGAGCGCGACGGCGAGCGCACGGGGATCGTGCATGTGCATTTCCCGCGCATCGGGTACGTGCTGAAAAAGGCGGAAGGCTGAGGTCGCCCGGACGACAGGCAAATCGGCGGCCGGGCGGTTCAATAGCGACCCGGAGACATCAACCCAAGGACTGCTTCTCATGATTCAGGATTTCAGCGGCAAGACGGCCGTTCTCACCGGCGCAGGGTCGGGCTTCGGCCTCGAGTGCGCGCGCATCGGCGCCGCTCGCGGCATGAACCTCGTGCTGGTCGACGTGCAGCAGGACGCACTCGACCGCGCAGCGGCCGAGGCGGAAGCGGCCGGCGCACAGGTGCTGGCACGCAAGGTGGACGTGGCCAGCGCCACGGAGATGGAGGCATTGGCCGCCGCAGTCGAGGAGCGCTTCGGCGCGCCGCACTTCGTCTTCAACAACGCCGGCGTCGGTGCGGGCGGCCTGGTGTGGGAGAACAGCGTTGCCGACTGGGAGTGGGTGCTCGGCGTCGACCTGATGGGCGTCGTGCACGGCGTACGCCTGTTCACGCCGATGATGCTGGAGGCGGCCGCGAAGGATCCGTCGTACCGCGGCCACATCACCAACACCGCCAGCATGGCCGGCCTGCTGACCGCGCCCAACATGGGCATCTACAACGCTGCGAAAGCCGCGGTGGTGAGCCTCACCGAGACCCTGTACCAGGACCTGAGCCTGGTCACCGACCAGATCGGCGCAAGCCTGCTGCTGCCGTATTTCGTGCCGACCGGCATCACCAGCAGCGAGCGCAACCGGCCGGATGCCCCGGGCAACGAACAGCTCACCAAGGCCCAGCTGATCGGCCAGGCCATGAGCAACAAGGCCGTCAGCAGCGGCAAGGTTACCGCCGCCGAGGTGGCCCACAAGGTGTTCGACGCCATCAGCGCCAACCAGTTCTACGTGTTCAGCCATCCGAAGGCGCTGGGCAACGTGCAGAGCCGCATGGAGAACATCGTGTCGATCACCAACCCGGCCGACCCGTTCCTGGCGCGCCCGGAGATCGGCGCGAAGCTGCGCGAACAGCTCCGCGCGCCCTGAGTCAGTCCGGCGACGGCGCTGCCTGCCAGCGCCATTCGGCCACCTCGGGCATGTCGGCGCCGTAGCGCCTGATCCAGGCGTGGTGTTCGAGCAGCCGGTCGCGCAGATGCTGCTGCACATGCCCCGCGCGGTTGCGCACACGGGCCACGCGGTCGATCGCGTCGGCGGCCAGGTGGAAGCGGTCGAGCTCGTTCAGCACGGTCATGTCGAACGGCGTCGTGGTCGTGCCTTCCTCCTGGTAGCCGTGCACGTGGAAGTTCCCGTGGTTGGTGCGCTTGTAGGTGAGCCGGTGGATCAGCGCCGGGTAGCCGTGGAACGCGAAGATCACCGGGGCTTCGGTGGTGAAGATCGAATCGAAGGCCGCGTCTGAAAGCCCGTGCGGGTGCGCCGAGGGTGACTGCAGCGCCATCAGGTCGACCACGTTGACCACCCGCACCTTGAGCTCCGGCAGTTGCTCGCGCAGCAGTTGCACCGCGGCCATCGTCTCCAGCGTCGGCACGTCACCGGCGCAGGC
>SEGN01000334.1 GCA_004211245.1 Variovorax sp. | reverse complement strand
GACGGCAGCGAATCCGGGTTGGGACCGACGTCGGTGGCGCCCTGCACGTTGTCGTGCCCGCGGAAGATGTTGGTGCCGCCGCCGCTGCGACCGACATTGCCGAGCGCGAGCTGCAGGATGCAGGAGGCGCGCACGATGGCGTTGCCGATGGTGTGCTGTGTCTGCCCCATGCACCACACGATGGTGCCGGGCCGGTTCTCGTTGAGCCAGGTCGCGACCTTGAGCACCTGCGCCTCTTTCACGCCGCAGGCTTCCTCGACCTTGTCGGGCGTCCACTTGGTCATGACCTCCTCGCGCACCTTGTCCATGCCGAACACGCGATCGTTGAGGTACTTCTTGTCTTCCCAGCCGTTCTTGAAGATGTGGTGCAGGATGCCGAACAGGAAGGCGATGTCGGAGCCCGAACGGATGCGGACGTATTCGTCCGACTTGGCCGCCGTGCGGGTGTAGCGCGGGTCCACCACGATCACCTTGCAGCCCTTTTCCTTGGCATGCAGCAGGTGCAGCATGCTGACCGGATGCGCTTCCGCCGCATTGGAGCCGATGTACATCGCCACCTTGGCGAAGCGCATGTCGTTGTACGAATTGGTCATGGCGCCGTAGCCCCATGTGTTGGCCACGCCGGCCACTGTCGTGCTGTGGCAGATGCGCGCCTGGTGGTCGCAGTTGTTGCTGCCGAAGAAGCTCACGAACTTGCGCAGCAGGTAGGCCTGCTCGTTGTTGTGCTTCGACGAGCCGACCCAGTACACCGAATCGGGGCCGCTGGCCTGGCGCAGTTCCTTGAGCTTGGCGCTGACCTCTTCGAGCGCCGTGTCCCAGCTGATGCGCTCGTACTTGCCATTGACCAGCTTCATCGGATAGCGCAGCCGGTATTCGCCGTGGCCGTGCTCGCGCAGCGCGGCGCCCTTGGCGCAGTGCGCGCCGAGGTTGATGGGCGAATCGAACACCGGCTCCTGACGCACCCACACGCCGTTCTCGACCACCGCATCGGTGGCGCAACCGACCGAGCAGTGCGAGCAGACGGTGCGCTTGACCTCGACCTTGCCAGCGCCGACGCGCGACACGGGGCCCTCGGCGGCATCCGCCTTGCGCATCAGCGTGAGCTGGCCGGCCGCGAGGCCGACGCCGACACCCAGACCCGAGCGGCGCAGGAAAGCGCGCCGGTCCATGGTCGGCAGCGCGTTGGACAGGCCGCGGCGCAGGCTGTGAACGAACGAGGCCGAGGGAGCGGGTGAAGAGGAACGGGAGGCGTGGACGCCGGGCTTCTTGGGTGTCAGCAACATGGGTCGTTTGTCCTCGTCAGGCCGAAGCGGTCTTGTAGTAACGCTTGACGTGTTCGCTGAGCGAATAGCCGCCGCCGTTGGCGGGCGCGGGCGGCAGCACGGGCGCCGCTGCGGCCTCGGACGGGGCCTGGACGATCCGCGGCAACACGGCGGCAGTGGCTGCGACGGCGCCGACCGTGGCGGCACCGGCAAAGAAGCGCCTGCGCGAGGCGGGGGAGGTCGTGGAAGACCCGTTCAACTGGCTGTCCTGCATATCAACTCCAGGAGTGGCTGGGCTTGCAAACCGCATATGAACTGATTTGCATACGTTTGAATACTAGTCGAGACCCTGAGTCCGACCACTTCACAAGTCATTATTTTTCAGAACGATCCGTCGAGCATGTCGAAGCCCTGCGCCTCGACCCCGACGAAGGCCTGGGTGAACGCGGCCAGCGCCGCATAGAGCTTCGCCTTCGGATGCTGCGCCACCGCATCGCACAGCGCCGGCACCCACGGCTGCACGTGGCGCGCGAAGAAGGCCTGCTGCTCCTTGAGGTTGGCCACGGCCACGTCGTCACCCGCGATGAGGTAGCGCATCACTTCGCAGAGACAGGCGATGTGGTCCTCGGTTTCGCCGAGCGTCTCGTCACGCGCCAAGCCGAGGCGGGCCAGGTCGGTGCGCAACTGGGCCAGCGGCTTGTCGTTGAGAAATCCGCTCAGGTAGTGCGATCCGTACAGCAGCACCTCGGGCTTGCCGATGCCGCCGAACAGCGCGTCGTACTCGGCACGTGCACCGGCCACGTCGGTCGCGCGGGCCGCACCGACCAGCGTGCGCCAGGGCTCCTCGAGAAAACCACCGGCCGCAGGCGCCTCGGTCACGGCGACGCCCAGCGCGCCCAGCAGTTCCGCGTCGGGCGGCGCGAACCACAGCCTGGCGAGCAAGCCATAAAGTTCGGCCCTGGCAATTTCTTCGTCGAGCGCGGAGGAGACGGGGACGAAGGTATCGCTCATGGGCCGGTGATCTTCATTTCGTTCTGCGCGCTGAACAGGTCGATCACCCGGCAGTCGCTGCACATCTTGAGCCGCTCCAGCGCCTCGCCCTGGAACATCGCATGGCCGCCCAGCCGGCCGAGCATGGCCTCGATCGCCTTCTGCGTTCCGAACGGCTTGCTGCAGCGCACGCAGGCCCAGGGCTTCGCCTCGTTGAGCACCACCTGCTGCTTGCGTTCGGGCGTTGCCAGCAGCCGAGGCACCAGCGCGATGGCGTCTTCGGGGCAGGTGGTTTCGCACAGGCCGCACTGCACGCAGTTCTTCTCGATGAAGCGCAGCTGCGGCGCATTCTGGTTGTCGAGCAGCGCGCTGGCGGGGCAGGCACTCACGCAGGCCAGGCACAGCGTGCAACTGTCCTTGTCGACGGTGATCCCGCCGAAAGGCGAGCCCGCCGGCAATGCCACCGAGAGCGCCTGTGCCGGGGCTGCCTTCAACGCCGGGGCTTCGTCGATCAGGTGGTCGAGCACGAGTTCGAGCGTGTTGCGCTTCTCGGCTGCGACGGCGAATCGCGCGGCCAGCGCGGGCACTTGCTGGTGTGTGGCCTTCAGCGCGGCGAGTGCGGCATCCAGCGCCGCCGGCGTGCGCGCCTCGATCAGGCGGAAATGCGTGCCGCCGTAGCCGAGGCCGCGCAGCAGCGCCTGCGCAATGTCCATCTGCTGGTGCAGGGCCGACACATAGGCCGGGGCTTCGTCGCCCGTGGTCAGCACCGCGACCTGCGAGGCGCCGAACGCGATCGCGCCGAGCCACAGGTCGATGCCGGTGCTGGCCACGTGCATCAGCGCGACCGGCATCACGTTCGCCGGCACGCCCTGCGCGCGGCCGAGTTGCGCGGCGCGACCGAGCTCGCCGATCAACGCGGCGCCCTCCTCCTCGCTGTGAAGCAGCAGCGTGGCATCGCGCCCGCCGGCCTTCGCGTAGGTCGACAGCAGCGTGCGCCACTTGCGGCCCTGCTCCGGCGCGCGCGGGTAGGTGTAGCCGAGCGCACCGGTCGGGCAGACGGTCGTGCACGCACCGCAGCCGACGCAGAGGTTGGGGTTCACCACGATGCGCTGGCGCGCCTTGTCGCTGCTGATCGCATGGGCCGAGCAGACTTCGACGCAGGCATTGCATCCGACCACTTCGTTGCGGCTGTGCGCGCAGAGTTTCTGGCGGTAGTCGAAGAACTTCGGCTTCTCGAACTCGCCGACCAGTTCGCGCAGGCGCAGCAG
>SEGN01000717.1 GCA_004211245.1 Variovorax sp. | reverse complement strand
GTGTTCCAGTAGCCATCGGTCGTCATGATGGTGAAGTTCTGCTGGCAGCTGTTCTGCACCGGGTCCGGCGTCATGTTCTTGTTGATGCCGTCCATCTTGCCGGCGTAGTGGCGGCCGACGCGGGCCAGGCCCTCGCGCGCCGGAGAGGATTCGAACGGCACCTGCTCATAGAGCTTGGAGTACCAGACTGCCTTGTAGGCGTCGGTGAAGTCGCCGATGGCGAGGTACTTGGAAGCCGAGACGCCACTGTTGGCGTTGGTGGAGTCGACCAGCGGGTTCATGCTGATGAAACCCATGCGGAACTTGTCGGTGAGC
Organism: Variovorax sp.; assembly: GCA_004211245.1. GTDB lineage: Bacteria > Pseudomonadota > Gammaproteobacteria > Burkholderiales > Burkholderiaceae_C > Variovorax. The sequence continues at coordinate 1,221 of SEGN01000717.1, read as the reverse complement.
GGCGCGAAGGCCGTGCTCACGCTGCTCTTCACCAGGCCCATGCGGGTGCGGTAGTAGGTGTACCAGATGGCGAAGTTCTGCTGCTCGGCCGTGGTCACGAGCTTGCGCGTCCAGGTGCCGCCCGTGGTGTTGGCCGACACCGTCGGCAGCGTGAAGTTCGTCGACGACGGGAAGATGTTCGCCTCCATGTCCCCGACCGGTAGGTGAGCGTCGCGGTGCCGCTGTAGACGTAGTAGTAGGCGGCCTGCGGCGGGTCTTCACCATTGTTGGCGACCGAAATGGCGCGCGTGTTGCGGTCGTAGGCGCGAAACTGCGTGCGCAGGTCTGTCAGGGTCGTGTCGGTGGTCGAGTAGTAGTTGTAGCGGGCGCTGTTGAAGCTCGGGGTCGGCAGGCTTGCCTGGCCGGCATTCTTGGGCAGCGAGTACACGCGGTTCGGGTCGTAGTACAGCGCGTTGCACTGCGAACTGCGATAGCCGATCGGCATGATGAGGTTGTTGATCTCCACCTCGTCGGGCATGTTTGGATTGTTTGAAATTGAACAAGACCATCTCCCTCAAAACATGATGACCTGGACGAAGCTCACCGTATTGCGCGGCCCGTCGACGCGGGATGTGATGCGGTAGTACGGCTGCCCCGCGAGCCCTGAAAAGCCTGCACCGCCCGCACCGCCGCCGCCCGACCCGAGCGGCGAGCTGGAGGCAGGAATGGCGCAGTGCTGGCCGAGTGCGTTGGACGGGCCCGGCAAGGTGCAAAGCCGGTGGATGACGTAGCGCACCCGGTTGCCGGTGCCGTCGTCGGCCGCGGCCTCCCGGCCTGCAGACCAGTCGAAGGTGAGCGGATTGAAGGTGTCGGTGTAGCTCGCGTAGTAGCCGTTGCCCGGACTGTCGGTTTCGAGCGGGATGGCACTCGTCGTGAAGCTCATGATGTAGGCCCGGCCGGCCTCGACACCCAGATCGCCCAGCGACGTGGCGTTCTGCTTGAAGCCGACGTTGCCCGCCACTTCGACACCCGTGCCGGTCGAGCGGAACATCATCAGCCCGGCGAGCGACATCACCACCAGCACCACCAGCGCCACGATGAGAACGACGCCGCGCTGCGCCGCATGCCGCGGCGATACGTTGACACGAACAGGCGCGCTCATGGTGCCGTCCCCCAGATCATGTTGCGAAGCGGCACCACCGACTCGTAGACGCGATAGCGGTAGTTGCGCCAGTTGTTGAC
>SEGN01000333.1 GCA_004211245.1 Variovorax sp. | reverse complement strand
CTGGGCAAGGAAGACGCACCGCTGCTGTTCCGCATCCGCGCCGACATGCGGCAGTGGCTCTGGGGCCTGCAGTTCCTGCGCGAATGCACGCCGGCGCGCACGCGACACAACATCGAGCAGATCGTCCGCCTCGGCACCTACAGCCGCGACATGCTGCAGCAGTTGCGCCGCGACGCGGGCATCGCCTATCACGAGCGCGCACAGGGCATCCTGCACTTCTACACGACGCAAAAGGAGTTCGACGGCGCGCTGAAGCCGGCCGAGCAGATGCGCGCGCTGGGTTGCGAGCGCACCGTGATTTCAGCCGACGAAGCGGTGAAGATCGAGCCCGCGCTCGCTCACATTCGCCCGCAACTGGCCGGCGCCACCTACACGGCCGAAGACGAGTCGGGCGATGCCAACCGCTTCGCGCGCGAGCTCGTCAAGCTCTGTGAGACGGCCGGCGTCAAGTTCCTCATGAGCCACACCGTCACCGCGATCCGCGAGGCGGGCGGCACGGTCGAACACGTCGAGGCGACCGACAGCGAGGGCCGCTTCCAGCGCATCCAGGGCGATGCCTTCGTGCTGGCGATGGGCTCGCTCAGCCCGATCTATGCCAAGCCGCTCGGCATCCACCTGCCGATCTATCCGGCCAAGGGCTACTCGGTGACGATGCCGGTGATCGACCCGTCGAAGGCGCACCAGGTCTCGCTGACCGACGACGAGTTCAAGCTCGTGTTCTCCCGCTACACCGACGAGCACGGCGACCGCCTGCGCATTGCCGGCACGGCCGAGCTCAATGGCTACGACCGCGACCTGAACCGCGTGCGCTGCGAAGCCATCGTGCGCCGTGTCGAGCAACTCTTCCCGGGTGCGGGCGATGCGAGCCAGGCCAGCTTCTGGACCGGCCTGCGCCCCGCCACCCCGAGCAACGTGCCGCTGATCGGCAAGACGAAGCTGCCGAACTTCTTCCTCAACACCGGCCACGGCACGCTGGGCTGGACGCACTCGTGCGGCTCGGGCAAGTCGATCGCGCGCATCGTGAGCGGCCTGAAGCCGGAGGTCGACTTCGCCTTCACCTGAGGCGCACCCGAAGCGCTTCGCGCCGCCCAGGCGCAGTTCGTCGCATTGCGCTGGCGGCCACGGCCGGCCGGCGCGATCGTCGGGCCTCCAACTTCCAGGAGGCCTTTTCATGAAGCTTTTCCAGACTCTGGGCGCCGCACTTCTGCTGGCACCGCTCGCGGCCGGCGCGGCCGACCTGCGCGTGACCGTTTCCGAGGGTCCGGCCACCGCCGCCACGCTGTATGTGGCGCTGTTCGACACGGCCGAGGGCTTCGCCGCCGACAAGTCAGTGGCCGCGCAGATCACGCCGCTGCGCAACGGCACGGCGCAACTCGCTTTTTTCGGCCTGCCGGCTGGCCGCTACGTCCTCAAGTTGTTTGCGGACGAAAACGGCAATGCCAAGCTGGACACCAACATGATGGGCTTGCCGACGGAGCGCTACGGATTCTCCAACGACGCACGCGGCAACTTCGGGCCGCCGAGTTTCGACGCCGCCGCCATCCGCGTCGATTCAGACATCACCACCGCAGTCCGTCTGCACTGAAAGGCACGCCATGAACCGACGTGAGCTCCTGCGGCGCCTCGCCGCGGCCGGTGCCGCCCCGCTGCTGCCCTCCTGGGCCCTCGCCAAAGCGTCGTCCGACGGCTGGCAAGCGGAGTTCGAGGCTTCCGGCGCAGCGTGGAAAGCCGGCTTTGCCAACCTGGCGACCGACTTGCCACCGGTTCGCGCCGCCGTGAGTGGCCGCTTCCCGGACGCGCTGACCGGCACGCTCTACCGAACCGGCCCGGCCGGCCACGAACTCGGCGGCCAGCGCTACCACCACTGGTTCGACGGCGACGGCATGACGCAGCGCTTTGCCATCGATCGCGGCGAGGTCGTGCACCAGGGCCGCTTCGTCGCCACGCCCAAACGCGTGGCCGAGCAGCGCGCGGGGCGCCGCCTGACCGAAGCCTTTGGCACCGTGCCCGAGGGCGCGGAGCTGCCGCAATCGCCCGACAGCATGAACGTCGCCAACATCAATGTGCTGCCGCTCGGCGGCGAGCTGCTGGCGTTGTGGGAAGGCGGCTCGGCCACGCGGCTCGATGCGCGCACGCTCGAGACGCGGGGCTTCAAGACCTGGCGGCCCGATCTGGCCGGCCTGCCCTTTTCGGCGCACCCGCGCGTGGACCCGGACGGCACGGTCTGGAACTTCGGCATCGGCTCCGGCCGCGGTCTGCTGGTGCTCTACGAGATCGGTGCCGATGGCACGCTGCGCCGCGCCGACGGCGTGCAGGTGCCCGACTTGCCGATGGTGCACGACTTCGCCGTGACCGAACGACACCTGGTCTTTTTGATGCCGCCGCTGGTGTACGACCCCGAGCGCAAGAAGGCCGGCGCCAGCTTCGCCGACGCGCATGTATGGCGCCCCGAGCTGGGCCTGCGCGTGCTGCTGGTCGACAAGAAGGATTGGTCGAAGCGCCAGTGGCTCCGCTTGCCGACCGGCTTCGTGTTCCACCTCGGCAATGCATGGGACGAGAGCACCCCGGGTGGCACGGTGGTGCACCTCGATTACATGCGCTACGACAGCGCCGAATCGGTCTTCACCAGCAACCGCGAAGTGATGCGCGGCCGGCGGGTGCGCAGCCCCGAGCCGTACCTGACCACGGCCACCCTGAACCTTGGCACCGGTCAGGCCAGCCAGGCGGTGTTGCCCGTCGAAGCGGAGTTCCCGCGCATCGACCCGCGCCGCATCGGGTTGCGCCACCGACAGGTCGTGCATGCGACGCAGGTGATGGATGCACGGCCCGGTTTTGCCGCCATCGCACGCACCGACGTCGAAGCGGGCACGTCGCAGCGCTTTGTCTACGGGCCGCAAGCGCTGGTGGAAGAGCACCTGTTCGTGCCGGACGGCGCAGGGCCGGGATGGGTGCTGGGCACCGTGCTGGACCTGACGCAGAAGAAAACCGTGCTCTCGTGCTTCGCAGCCGACCGGCTGGCGGACGGGCCGGTGGCCCGGGCAATGCTGCCGTACGCGTTGCCGCTGGGCCTGCATGGCACGTTCGCCGCAGCCTGACCCATTCGCCCCGATCAGCGCTCGACAGGCCCCTCGATCCTGCGACGCTTCTTGATGATGACGGTGGGTTGCACCGACGGCCTCGCCGGTGCGGGGGGCGGCGCGGCGGAACGCCGCGCCACGCCGGTGGCACGGTCGAGCGCATGCTCCACTCGGCTGGTGTTCAGCACGCGCAGCATGTCGCCGTTGACCTGCAGGTAGCCACCATCAGGCGTCTGTGCGAGCGCACCGATCTGCAAGCCGTCCTGCACCGTGCCGAGCAGGCGCATGTCGGCCCTGGGCTGGCAGAAGAAAGACCATTGATTGCCAAGCCGCAGCTTGAGGGGTTCACGACGCATGGATAGAAAAGAAGCGCTCCGCCGCGGTGGCGGAGCCGGCCTGCCAGTGTATCCAGCCGGCGATGACAACTTCAGTTGTCGGTGAAGACCGT
>SEGN01000332.1 GCA_004211245.1 Variovorax sp. | reverse complement strand
GCGCGGCGATCTGGCGGGGCCAGCGCGGCAGCCACCAGCGCGGCCACGCCGAAGTAGGTGCCGTGCGGCAGTCCGGTGGCAAAGCGCAGCAGGTTGAGCGAGAGGTAGCCCGGCGCCAGTGCGCTGGCGAAGTTGCCGGCCGCGAACACGGCCATCAGCGCAATCAGCAATGCGCGCCGGTGCCAGCCGGCGGCCAGCACCGCGAGCACCGGCGCACCGACGACCACGCCGAGCGCATAGGCGCTGATCACATGGCCGGCCTGCGGAATGCTCACGCCGAGGTCGCTCGCCACTTCGGGCAGCAAGCCCATGATCACGAACTCGCCGGTGCCGATGGCGAAGCCGCCGACCCCGAGCGCGAACATGGCGCGGCCGAGGCGCACGGGAGAAGATGGCGATGGGGCAGTCGAAATCACCTGCGGAGTTTAGGGTAAACCCCGACTGCCGCAGACCTGGAGGGATCAGTCGCGCCCGTGGGTGTCGACTTCGATCCAGCAGGCGAAGATTGGATGTCCGTCGATGATCAGCGGGGGCGCGACGCGGCGGGCGCGGAAGCCTTCGCGACGCAGCAAGCGCTCGATGCCCAGCGGCGACACGGTGATCAGCCGTTCCGCGCCGTTCTCGCGCGCAACCGCCAGTGCGTTGTCGAGCAGGCCGACCGCGACCGGCGACGAGAACTGTCCCATGGCATTGCCGGTGGGCGAGGTGAAGTCGACCGCAGCGAAACGCGACAACTCCCAAACGCGCGGATCGCAAGGCGGTGGCACGCCGCCCATCAGTTGCGGAAACACGTCACCGAGCAGGTAAGGACCGGTGGTCGGCAGCAGCCGGGCCGTTCCGACGATGTTCTCGGCCTCGTCGCGCGCCGCCAGGTAGAGCGTGTCGTCGCGATCGAACTGGTCGCGTTCCAAGCCGTGCTCGGTGACCAGGTCCCACCCCAGTGTTTCGACGAAAACCTTGTATCGGTAGCGCCCGACATCATCGAGTATCCGGGGGGCGAGTTGACCCGGCCGTCCTGCCAAAATTTCTGTGTGCATGTGCGTATTCCCAAGTAGTTTGGGAACATTTCAGCGTTCGACCCGCCCGGGCGAAACTATCAATTCTGATAGGTCAGGATGCGTAGCGTTGGCATACGGCCTCGAACGCGGGCGTACTCCAGTCGATGGTGTCGATCAGGGTTGCCAGGGCGTGGAGGTTTTCATCCCAGGACAGCGGCACTTCCTGAGCGTTCAGCACCTGCACATTGGTGCGCGGCAGGCCGAGCCGCACCACGCGAGCGGAGGAAGGGTGGGTTTCGAGTTGCCAGTCCCAGCCGAGGCTGAGACGCGGTTCCTGCGCGCTGACCCACTCCGTATAGCCCGAGAGTGACGTGCCGGCGCCACATGTCTGGCCGTTGTCGTCGTCGAGTCCGGAGATGAGATGAATGAGTGTGAGGGCGCCGAGGTCTTGCCCCCGCAACTGCAATAGTCCGTCCGATGAGAGGGTGGTCGTCATGAGTGTGGCTCCTGTGCCTGCCGGCAATGACGCCGCGAGGATTCGCAGCACGGGTTGAGCTTGCTTGTGTCGCCCGGTTTCTTCAACCCTGTCGGGGCCTACACGGTGCCGTCATTTGCGGCGGAATGCACGAAGTACGTTGATTTGCCTGCGGACAATGTTCGATGCGGCAACCATCTCATTACAGTTCATGTAGATTGTTAACTGATCCTTTCCTTCTTCCAACTCCGGCGCACGACGCACGCACCCACACCATGCCGAACCAGGGCCGCACATGCAGCCGTTCAACGAAAACCTGCTGACCGCGCTCGACCGCGCAGACACGGAAGAAGTGGTCTTCCGTGCGCTGCTGTCGGCCGCGAGTGAGCTGGGCTTCGAGCATTGCGCGTACGGCCTGCGTCTGGCGGTGCCGGTGTCGAACCCGAAGGTGATCACGCTCAACAACTACCCGCAGGCCTGGCAGCAGCGCTACCACGAAGCTGGCTATCTCGCAGTGGATCCGAGCGTGCGCCATGGTCGCCTGAGCCAGGAACCGTTGCTGTGGACGGACGACCTGTTCTCCTCCGTCCAGCAGTTCTGGGCGGAAGCACGCGGGCAAGGATTGCGCGTGGGGTGGGCCCAGTCCAGCCTCGACGGATTCGGTGTGGGCGGCATGCTCACGCTGTCGCGTTCCAGCGAGGCGCTGAAGCCGGGCGAACTGCGCGACAAGGAAAGCGAGATGCGGTGGCTGGTGCAGGCGGCGCATCTGTCGCTGTCGCGCCTGATGAAGCCGCGCTATGCGACCCAGCCGGAGACCCCGCTGACGCCGCGCGAGGTCGAAGTGCTCAAGTGGAGTGCCGACGGCAAGACCGCCGGCGAAATCGGCGACATCCTGTCCATTTCGGTTCCGACGGTCAATTTCCACATCAAGAACGTGGTGCAGAAGATGAAAGCGGCCAACAAGACCGCCGCTGTCGTCCAGGCGCTGATGTCCGGCCTGCTCAACTGACCGCCAACCTACCAACTCTGGTAGTTACCTTTAGTTTCGATTTCCGTTTCAATCAGGGCATGGAGACTCACCATGACCCTGTTCCCCGGTAGCGCAGAAATCCGCGTGCACCTCGACGCTGGTGCGTTGATTGCATGTGAAGTGCACCGCCAGTGGCGCAAGCCCGTGGTCAAGCGCAAGGCGCGATTCGAATTCGTGCCGGGCGATCGTGCGGATGCCATGGATGCCCTCGCCGAATGGATCGCGCAGGCGCCCCGGAAGCGGTCGATCGTCTGGATCGTCGGTTCGGCCGAAGCGCAGTACTTCATGCTGCCGTGGTCACCGGCATGGGTGGACAAGTCCATGCGAGACGCGTACGCCCGCGCCCGCTTCGAGCAGCTGTACGAGATGGACGCACAGCAATCGGCCTTCTGCTTCGCCGAGCCTTCGGATGGCAGCGGACAGATGGTGTCGTGCATCTCGATCAAACTGCAAGCCGAACTCACGGCCCATGCGGAGCGCACGCGCTGCGAGCTGGCCGGGATCAAGCCATCGATCGCCGCCGTGTGGGATCGCTTTCGCGACGTGCTGGAAACCGAACAGGGAACGCTGTGCGTCGTCGAGGGCGACCGGCAGGCCATCCTGCGGCACAACCGCAAGACCATCGAAGACATCGTCGTCAAGCCCTCGGGCCGCAACGCGGTGCCGGCGAGCGGTCGTGGCGGCGTGTTCCGGCGCTTTTCCAACAACAGCACCGCGCCAACCAACCTCAAGCTGGACGCGCAACCCGGCTTCGTGGCGCAACGCGATGCGGCCTACGCCATCGCGCTCTGCGGCGCGCTCTGAGCGCGTTCAGATCGCGACGAGCTGTCGCACCCCATTGGCCTCCATGTCCTTGCCGAGACCGCGCGCGATGACCTCGCCGCGCTCCATCACGAGGTAGTCGTCGGCCAGTTCCTCGGCGAAGTCGTAGTACTGCTCGCACAGCACGATCGCCATGTCGCCGCGATCCGCCAGCATGCGGATGACCCGGCCGATGTCCTTGATGATGCTTGGCTGGATGCCTTCGGTGGG
>SEGN01000044.1 GCA_004211245.1 Variovorax sp. | reverse complement strand
CTCGCGTGTCTCGACCGGCACGCCGGCGGCACGCAACTTCGCGGCCATCTGCCCTGTGTTGCGAACCGGATTGACCAACTTGTCTTTGGTGGCGGCAATCAGCAGGGTGCGCGGGGCGTCGGCCGACGCGTGTGCCAGCGGCTGCGAATCGGGCGGCGTATCGGGCCAGTTGAAAGCGATCTGCGCATCGGGGTTTTCGATCGGCAGGAAGTCGTAGGGGCCGGCGAGGCCGATCCAGCCGGCCAGTTGCCTCGGACTGGCGCCCACGGCACCGAGCCAGCGCGCATCGAGTGCCATCATGGCCGCGTTGTAGCCCCCCGAACTGTGGCCCATCACGTAGACCTGCTTCGGGTCGGCGCCAAGCCGCGCCGCGTTGTCCAGCGCCCATTTGACCGCCAGCGCGCTGTCCTGCACGAACACCGGGTAGCGGAAGGCGGGCGAAAGCCCGTAGTCGGGCAGCACCACGACCGCGCCGCGCGAAGCGAGCGCCTCGCCGACGAACTTGAAGCTGGCGCGCTCGCCGGTCGTCCAGGTGCCGCCGTAGAAGAACACGACCAGCGGACGCTTGCCTTGCGCAGGCGGCGTCGCAGCGAGCGGCCGGTAGACATCGAGCCGCTGGCGCGGCGCCGCGCCGTAGGCGACGCCGTCCTCGAAAACGTAGGTGTCGCTGGGCACCGCGCGGTTCAGCAGCTTGACGGGCGAGCAGGCCGCGAGCAACGCGACGGCGGCGGTGGCGAACAGCAGCGCAGTGCGCGGCTTGGGGACGGAAGTTCTCATGGAGACGGATACGCGGTGCGAGGCGAAGTGGTTTCGCAGAGCATGCGCACCGACGCCGGCCGCGTCGGTAGGACGCGGCCGGTCTTTTCCGCGCGCGCTCAGGTCGCCCGGCAGATCTTCAGCATGTTGGTGCCGCCAGGGGCACCCATCGGCTCGCCGCAGGTGATCGCATACACGTCGCCGCTTTGCACGATGCCGCGCTTCTTCAGGTGCGCCTCGGCCTGCTCGAGCGCGGTGTCACGGTCGCTTTGCGGATCCATCAGCAGCGGGCGCACGTTGCGGTAGAGCGCCATCTTGCGTTGCGTGGCCAGACGCGAGGTCAGCGCGTAGACCGGGATGTGCGCCGCGTGCCGGCTCATCCAGAGCGGCGTGGAGCCGGACTCGGTCATGGCCACGATCGCCTTGGCGCCCAGATGGTGGGCGGTGAACAGCGCGCCCATCGCGATCGACTGGTCGATGCGGCTGTAGGTGTGACCCCGGAAGTCGGTGTCGAGCGTGGTGTCCTCGGCCTGCTCGGCGGCCTCGCAGATGCGGCTCATCTCCTGCACGGTCTCGAGCGGGTATTTGCCGGAGGCCGTCTCGGCCGACAGCATCACCGCGTCGGTGCCGTCCAGCACGGCATTGGCCACGTCGCTGACCTCGGCGCGCGTCGGCACCGGGTTGGTGATCATCGATTCCATCATCTGCGTGGCGGTGATGACGACCTTGTCCATCTCCCGGGCCATGCGGATCATCTTCTTCTGCAGTGCCGGCACGGCCGCGTTGCCGACCTCGACCGCAAGGTCGCCGCGCGCGACCATGATGCCGTCGCTGGCGCGGATGATCTCCTCCAGCTTCGGGATGGCCTCGGCCCGCTCGATCTTGGCGATCAGACCCGGCTTGTGACCGTACTCGGCCGCTGCCACGTTGCAGAGCTGGCGCGCCATTTCCATGTCGGTCGCGTTCTTCGGGAAGCTCACGGCCACGTAGTCGGCCTGGAAGCTCATCGCGGTCTTGATGTCTTCCATGTCCTTGCCGGTCAGCGCCGGCGCCGTGAGGCCGCCGCCCTGCTTGTTGATGCCCTTGTTGTTGGACAGTTCGCCGCCGAGCCGCACGGTGGTGTAGACCGCTTCGCCCTTCACCGCATCGACGTTCAGCACGATCAGGCCGTCGTTCAGCAACAGGCGGTCGCCGGCCTTCACGTCGCGTGGCAGGTCCTTGTAGTCCAGGCCGACCGCATCGACATCGCCCAGCTCGGTGCGCGCACCGTCCAGCACGAACTTCGCGCCGGGTTCAAGCCAGATCTTGCCCTCGGCGAACTTGCCGACGCGGATCTTCGGGCCCTGCAGGTCGGCCATGATCGCGACCTCGCGTCCCGCCCGGCGCGCCGCCTCGCGCACCATCGTCGCGCGGTCGATGTGGTCCTGCGCCTTGCCATGGCTGAAATTGAGCCGCACCACGCTGACCTTGTGCACGATCATCTGCTCCAGCAGTTCCATGGTGCTGGAGGCCGGGCCGAGCGTGGCGACGATCTTGGTGGCGTGACGGGGAAGGCGGGCAGTGTCCATGCGGTGAGTCTCCTGGTTTTGTCGTTATGGGGGTCGGCGCCGCGGTCAGCCGGCTGCGCGCGCCTCGAGGATCTGCAGCGCCGGCAGCGTCTTGCCCTCGAGGATTTCGAGGAACGCACCGCCGCCGGTCGAGATGTAGCCGACCTTGTCCTCGATGCCGTACTTGGCGATCGCGGCCAGCGTGTCGCCGCCGCCCGCGATCGAGAAGCCCGGGCTCGCGGCGATCGCTTCGGCGATGACCTTCGTGCCGTTGCCGAAGGCCTCGAACTCGAACACGCCGACCGGGCCGTTCCACACGATGGTGCCCGCTTCGCGCAGTTGCGCCGCCAGTTGCGCCGCGGTCTGCGGGCCGATGTCGAGGATCAGGTCGTCGGCCGCGACGTCGGCCGCGGCCTTGACGGTGGCCGGTGCATCGGCCGCGAAAGCCTTGGCGGTGACCACGTCGACGGGGATCGGCACCGCAGCGCCGCGCGCGCGCATCGCCTCGATCACCGCCGTCGCCTGGTCGAGCAGATCGGGCTCGGCCAGCGACTTGCCGATCGGCAGTCCCGCGGCCAGCATGAAGGTGTTGGCGATGCCGCCACCGACGATCAGCTGGTCGACCTTTTCGGCCAGCGCCTTCAGGATGGTGAGCTTGGTGCTGACCTTGGAGCCGGCGACGATCGCGACCAGCGGTCGCTTCGGCGCCGTCAGGGCGCGGGTGATGGCGTCGATCTCGGCGGCGAGAAGCGGGCCGGCCGAAGCGACCTTCGCGTATTCGGCGATGCCGTAGGTGGTGGCCTCGGCGCGGTGCGCGGTGCCGAAGGCGTCGTTCACGTAGATGTCGCACAGCGATGCGAGCTTCTTCGCGAGCGCGGGGTCGTTCTTCTTTTCGCCCTTGTTGACGCGGCAGTTCTCCAGCAGCACCACATCGCCGGGCTTGACGTCGACGCCATCGACCCAGTCGCTCACCAGGGGCACCTCGCGGCCGAGCAGTTCACCCAGCCGGGCGGCCACGGGCGCGAGCGAATCGGCGGGTTTGAAGGCGCCTTCGGTCGGCCGGCCAAGGTGCGAGGTGACCATGACGGCCGCGCCGGCAGCGAGCGCCTGCTGGATGCAGGGCACGGAGGCGCGGATGCGGGTGTCCTCGGTGATGCGGCCGGTGTCGTCCTGCGGGACATTGAGGTCGGCGCGGATGAAGACGCGCTGGCCGGCAACTTTGCCTTGGGCGCACAGATCGGTAAAGCGGATGACGTTCATGCGGCCGATTTTAGGAGCCGCCCGTGACGTGGCCGATCCGCTCTACCAGTGCAGCCCCAGATGCAACGGCAGATAGACCGCCATGCCGACCACGATCGTCCCCAGCACGCCCTTGCGCCAGAAGTAATAGGCGGCGCCTGCGGCAGCGGCAAAAAGCCGGGCGTCCTGCCATGTCGCGATGAAGCGCCCCTGGGTCATGACCACCTCCGGAATCACCACCGCAGCCAATGCCGCGATCGGGGCGTAATGCAGCGCGCGATGCGCCCAGGGCGGGAAACCCCAGGGCCGGTCGAGGATGAAGAAGAAGCAGCGCGTCAGCACGCTGATGCCGGCCAGCCCGACGATGATCGCGAGCGTCCAGAAATCCGTCTCGCCCTTCACGCGGCGTCCCCTTCGTTCGGGTCGAGCCCCATCCGCTTCTCCAGCCAGAAGCAGATCAGCACCGCCACGCCGATGCCGACCACGATGTTGAGCTTGAGCGGCAGGCTGTAGGCCGCCACGGCGGTGGCGCCGGCGATCGCGATGGCGAGCAGGCGCAGCCGGCTGGTCGCCATGGAGCACAGGATGGCAACCAGGCTCAGCACACCGGCGAAGCCGAGGCCCCAGGCCAGCGGAATGAAGTTGGCGAGCGCCACGCCGAGCAGGCTCATGCCCATCCAGGTCGTCCAGGTGATGAAGTAGCCCCCGGCCAGGAAGGCTTCCTGGGCGTCGCGCCCGGCTGCATTCTCGGCCGGCTGCGGATAGCGCGTGGTGAACATCACGTAGCTCAGGTCGGCCGTCAGATAGCCGTTGACCAGCCTGCGCCAGCGCGGCAGGTACATCAGGTACGGCCGCAGGTGCAGGCTGAACACCACGAAGCGCAGATTCACGCAGAACCCGGTGGCCAGGATCACCCAGCCGGGCGCGCCCGCCACGAGCAGCGGGATGGCGGCGAGTTGAGAACTCCCGGCATAGACCAGCAGCGTCATGGCCACCGCCTCGACCACGCTCATGCCCGACTGCACCATGGCGACGCCGGTCATGAGGCCCCAGGCAGCAAGGCCGAGCGCGAGCGGCGCCATCTGGCGCGCGCCCTCGCGGAAGGTGGGTTGCCCGCGAACGGACGCGAGGAAGAACATCCGTCAGACCCCGAAAACCTGGCCGGCCTTGACGTCGAACCCGCGCAGGAAGTCCGCCACCGCGAGCCGCTTGCCGCCGGCGCGCTGCAGCTCGGTGACGGCCACGTTCGAATTCGCGGCCGCCACCAGGATGCCCAGGGGGCCCACGGCGAGCACGGTGCCGGGCGGTTCGGTCGTCGAACCAGGCTGCGCTTGCGCGGCCCAGAGCTTGACGGTCTCGCCATCGAGCTGGCTGGCCGCGCCCGGGAACGGGTCGAACGCGCGAATGCGCTGCACGATCGCGGCGGCCGGCTGGTTCCAGTCGATCCGGGCCTCGTGCTTTTCCACCTTGTGCGCGTAAGTCACGCCGTCGGCCGGCTGCCGCACGGGCTGCAGTGCGCCTGCCTCGGCGAGCCGCAACGCTTCGACCGCCAGCCGCCCGCCCATGTGGGCGAGCCGGTCGTGCAGCTTCGCAGTGGTGTCGTCGCCGATCGCGGTCGATTCGCGCAACAACATGTCACCGGTGTCGAGGCCGGCGTCCATTTGCATGATCGTGATGCCGGTGTCCGCGTCGCCCGCCTCGATCGCGCGGTGGATCGGCGCGGCACCACGCCAGCGCGGGAGCAGGCTGGCATGGATGTTCAGGCAGCCAAGCCGCGGCACGTCGAGCACCCATTGCGGCAGGATGAGCCCGTAGGCCGCGACCACCATGGCATCGGCGCTCGCGGCGCGCAGCGCCTTTGCGGCGGCTGCGGCATCCTCCGGATACTTGCCGTCCAGGCGCAGGCTGCGCGGCTGAGCGACCGGCCACCCGTTCGCCAGCGCCAGTTCCTTGACCGGCGATGCCTGCAGCTTCATGCCTCGGCCGGCCGGTCGGTCCGGCTGGGTCAGCACCAGCACGATCTCGTGGCCCGCAGCCGCGAGCTGTGCCAGCGCCACGGCGGCAAAAGCGGGAGTACCCGCGAAGATGATTCTCAAGGACTTGCCACCCGCGACGTTCAGCGAAGCCTCAGTTCCAGCGTCAGGTCGTCGCCCACGTTGTAGTACTGCACCAGCCCTTGCGGGTCGACATAGATATAAAGGAGGCGCCGCGAGTTCTGCGCCATGTAGCGCCAGCTCCAGACCTGGCCGTCGAACGAGGACACGCGCGTGATCTCGAACGGCCGGCCATAGGTGCGCAGCATGTCGGCCTCACGCCAGACGCCCGGGAGGATGGTGCCGCCGAAGAACCGTTCGTCGAGCTCCTGCCGAACCGAGGTCACGCGCCCGGTGGCGTCCACGTCGATGTTGCTGACCTCGAAGCCGGACGGCGCCCGGGAATATTGCAGCCGCTCGCCCCCGCCGGCCAGGGCATAGGTTGCCGTGGGTGCGCCAAGCTGCTGAAGCGCCTGCGCCCTGGTGGCACCGAGGGGCAAACGGGTGGGCTCGCTGACACAGCCACCCGACAGCACGGCCAGCCCCACGGCCAAGGCGGCTGCGGGCCGTCGCCACGGCACGCTCATTGCCGTCCTTCGCGCTGCTCTTCGCGCTGCGCCTTGAGCAGCTTGCTCTTGATGCGGTTGCGCTTCAGCGGCGAGAGGTATTCGACGAACACCTTGCCGAGCAGATGGTCCAGTTCGTGCTGAATGCAGACGGCCAGCAGGCCTTCGGCCTCGATGGTGCGCATCTCGCCATCGAGATCGAGGGCGTTGCACCGCACGGCCGTCGAACGCTCCACGCCGTCGTAGATGCCGGGCACCGACAGGCAACCCTCTTCGTTGAGCACCTTGTCGTCGCTGGCCCAGACGATCTCGGGATTGATCAGAATCAGCGGTGCGTTGCGTTCTTCCGACACATCGATGACCACCAGGCGCTCGTGCACGTCGACCTGGGTGGCGGCAAGGCCGATCCCCTGTGCGTCGTACATGGTTTCCAGCATGTCGGCCACCAGCGTCTTGATGCGCGCATCGACGCCTTGCACCGGCTTGGCGACGGTATGCAGGCGTTTGTCGGGAAAACTCAGGATGGTTCGTTTGGCCATGGAAGCGTGCGAAAGTTGTGGGTATTTTCGCCAATTCCGCGACGGGTCACGGGGCGCAGGGGGGATAAACGTTGCCCTATCAAGGGCTTCAGCGCAAAATTCGTAGCAAATTGTGAGGATTCGTTTCGCCCGGCGCGGCGCAGTGTGTGCACACCATCAAACCATGAAAACAACCCGACTCAACGCTGGCCTGCGCCCGATCTCCCTTGCCGCGCTCGTCGCGATGGCATTGTCTGGTGGTGCCACCCTGGCTCACGCGCAGAACTTCCCGATCACGCCGACGCAGCGCGCCACAGCGCAACAGACGGCCCAGGCCGGCATTCCGGTCAGCGAACTGGCGCCGAACGCGCCGGACGAGTACACGGTCAAGCCCGGTGACACACTCTGGGCGATTTCCCGGCTCTATCTTCGGAGCCCTTGGCGCTGGCCCGAGCTGTGGGGCATGAACCTCAGCGACATCGCCAACCCGCACCGCATCTACCCCGGCCAGGTGCTGTTCCTCGACAAGACCGGCGGCCGCGCCCGCCTGTCGATGCGCCGCGGTACCGGCGGCTCGGGCGACGGCGGGACCGTCAAGCTCTCTCCGCGCACCCGCCAGGACACGCTCACGGGGCTGGCGCTGCCCACCCTGAACACGGCCCTGATCGAGCCGTTCCTCAGCGAACCGATCGTGGTCGACGAGGACACGCTCAAGGTGGCACCGCGCATCGTCGCCGGCAACGACAACCGCGTGCTGCTGGCGCGCGGCGACAGGGCCTACGCGCGCGGCGAACCCACGACCCCGCTGCTCGAGAAGGCCGGGCCGGTCAACCAGTTCCGTGTGTTCCGCAACGCCACCCCGCTCAAGGACCCGGCCACCAGCGAAATCCTCGGCTATGAGGCGCAATACCTTGGCAAGGCCACGCTGCAGCGCAGCGAGTCGACGCAGACGATGATGCAGGGCGGCAAGGAGGTCACCAACGTCGTTCCCGCGACCATCGACATCGTGGCCGCGCGCGAGGAGATACGTGCCGGCGACCGGCTGCTGGCCGAGCCGCCGCGCCAGCTGTTGAGCTACGCGCCGCGCGCACCGATCGACACCATCACCGACGGCCGCATCGTCTCGGTCTACGGCAATGCGGTGCAGTTCGCAGCGCAGAACCAGGTGGTCGCCATCAACAAGGGCACCCGCGACGGCATCGAGAGCGGCCATGTGATGGCCATTCTCAAGAATGGCGAGACCATCATCGACCGGGCCGGCGCAGAGAAGGAAACGCTCAAGCTGCCGAACGAGCGCATCGGCCTGCTGATGGTGTTCCGCCCCTTCGAAAAAGTGTCTTACGCGCTGGTGCTGGAAATCAGCGACACGCCGAAGGCCGGCGACCTGCTCGTCAACCCCTGAATTCGCCGCGGCGGTCGTGGAGCACGCTGAACTCGCGGGCTGGCTGCGGCTCACGCTGACGCCGGGCATCGGCAACGGCGCCGTCCGCAAGCTGCTGGCCGCTTTCAGCCTGCCGGCCAACGTTTTCAATCAGCCGGCCGAGGCGCTCGGCCAGGTCGTCAGTGCGGCCTGCGCCACTGCGCTGGGCACGCCGCCCGCGAAGCTGGAGGCACTGGTCGAGCAAACCTGGGCGTGGCTGAACGGTGTCGACGAAACCGGCGCCGTGCGCCGCGTCGTCACGCTGGGCGACCCGGACTACCCGGCCTCGCTGCTTGAAATGCCCGACCCTCCGTCGGTGCTCTACACCCTGGGTGCCGAAGCGTTCGACCTGACGCAGCTGGGGCGCAGCCTCGGCGTGGTCGGCAGCCGCAATCCCACCCCACAGGGCGCTTCGAACGCCCGCGCGTTTGCGCGCGCTCTGGGGGATGCGCACATCGTGGTGGTGTCCGGGCTGGCGCTCGGCGTGGACGGCGCCGCGCACGAGGGCGCGCTCGAGGCGGCCGGCGACCGGCCCTGCCTCGCCACCGTGGCGCTGGTAGGCACCGGCCTGGACCGGGTCTATCCGGCGCGCCACCGCGCGCTCGCTCACCGGATCGTGAGGCAGGGCATGCTGATCAGCGAATACCCGCTCGGCACACCGCCGCTCAATCAGAACTTTCCCAAGCGCAACCGACTCATCGCCGGCCTCTCGCAAGGCACGCTGGTGGTGGAAGCCGCGCTCCAATCGGGCTCGCTCATCACGGCACGGCTGGCCTCGGAGCAGGGCAAGGAGGTGTTCGCGATCCCCGGCTCGATCCATTCGCCACAGTCACGCGGCTGCCACGCGCTGATCCGCCAGGGCGCCAAGCTGGTGGAATCGGTCCAGGACATTCTGGAAGAACTTCGCCTGGAGGACGCCGTGCGTCCGACCGCGGCGAACGAAGCGGTGGCGGCCGATCGTGATCCTTGCGCGCCGGACGACCCGCTGCTCGATGCACTCGGCCATGACCCGGTCGGTCTCGATGCCCTGGGCGCCCGCACCGGCTGGGCCACGGGCGATCTGCAGGCACGGCTTCTCGAACTCGAACTCGACGGCCACATCGCACGCCTGCCCGGCGGCCTGTACCAGCGCGTGGCAGCAGCCTGAGCCACGCCGGGCAGCGCATCCTGCGCAACGGGCAGCGTCGGCTATATTGCAGCCATGTTCGAAGTGCTCGTGTTCGTCTACGAAAACTACTGGCGCGGTGACGCGTGCCCCGAACCCGAGCAGCTGGGCCGAAAGCTCAGCGCACACGGCTTCGACCCCGACGAGATCCGCGACGCACTGAACTGGCTCGACGGCCTCAGCCTGGCGGCGCAAGGCGTGCAGGTCGCGCGCGATACCGATGGTGCCGCAGGCACCGTCGCGCTGCGCGGCAGCGGCGAAGCGGCGCTGCCGCAGTCGCCGGGCGCGATGCGGGTGTACGCCAGCGCCGAACAGGACCACCTGGGCGCCGAATGCCTCGGGTTCATCAGCTTCCTGGAGACCTCCGGCGTGCTCACCGGGAGCTTGCGCGAGATCGTGATCGAGCGCGCGATGGCCGCGCCCGGCGATCCGGTGACGCTCGATGAGCTCAAGATCATCGTGTTGATGGTGCACTGGAGCACCGGCATCGAGCCCGACGCGCTCGTCCTCGACGAACTGTGCGAGGGCCGCGAAGGCCGCACCGCACACTGAGCGGCTCTAGTTGAGCAGCCGCTCCGGATTGGCGTCCAGCTTGGCCAGCGCCTCGCGCGTGGCGCGCACGGTCAGCGTCTCCTCTTCCGCCGGCACCAGCAAGCCTGCTTGCAGGTAGGAGGCAAGCCGGCCGGCCTGGATCAGGAAGCTGCGGCCATGGGTCGACGCGAACAGGTGAAGCTGCTTGCGGTTGCTGCGCCAGACGAACTGCACCTGGTTGACCTGGCCGTTGTGGTCGAGCATGAACCACGTGCCCACCTGCAGTTCATGCGCCCAGGCGAGCATGTCCTCGCTGACCTTGGTGCCGGCATTCGGAATCACCTCGATCGAAGCCGCGTCGACGCCCAGCAGCAACTCGATGCTGGCTTCGTCCATCGGCAATTCGCCGGTCGATTCGCCGCCGTCGTCGGTGACGAAATCCTCCAGGTTGCTGAGGCGCTTGGCCATGGCCTCGATCTGCACGGTCGGAATGGCCTCGGTCTTGGACAGGAAGGCATCCGACAGGGTCGCGCCGATGATCTTGATGTGCGCCTCCTGAGGTTCGCCGACGATGCCGAGCAGGGTCATGCCGGTGCGCAGCCGCTGCAGCAGCTTGGGCAGATCCTGGATCACGCGGGTGCGGTCGTTGCGGTTCGGCTTGGCGCTCGCCGCCCAGACCAATTCGGAGGCAGCGCGCTTGAGCGTCACCGTCTGCTCGTCCTGGCCGCCGTAGCGCAGCGCAGCGATGGCCAGCACCTCGGCCCACACCTTGAACAGGAACTCGCGAATCTCTTCCCGCACCGGCATGTCGTTGAGCATCTTGCGCAACTCGATGGTGTACTGGATCGCCATCGTTTCCTTCTGCTCGACCTGCTGCGCCACGCTCATCAGGCGCTGGGTGGCATCGCTTTGCGTCAGGTACTTGTTGAGGAAGGCGACGAATTCGTCGAACACCAGCTTGAAGACCCGCTGGCCGGTTTCGGGGTATTGCTCGATCACCTGGACCACCCGGCGGATTTCGCCTTCGAGCGCGCTGCCCGAAATGGCGGCCGCATCGAAACCCATCACGCAGGAACCCATGCGGTCGATCAGCATGCGCGCCGGGTGCTGCAGCGTGCCGAAGAACTCGGGCTCGGCGATGGCCACGCGCAGCACAGGCATCTGCAGGCGGGCGAACCAGACGCGCGCCGAGAACGGGATGCGCTCTTCCGCCAGGATGGCCTGGAACATCAGCGCGACGATCTCCACCGTGGCCTTGTCTGCCGTGGTGGGCGCCTTTCTCTTGAGTTCGGCGGTGCGCCGGCGGATGTCGACAGCGGTCTGCTGCACCGCCGTGGCCGCGTCGCCCAGCACGTACTGCGAGGCGGCCATCTGGTAGGCGACCTCGGCATCGGCGATGGCCGCCGCGAACGCGGCACCACCACCACCACCGCCGGCAGCACCCGCGACGGCATTGCCGACACCCCCGGCCATGCCGCCGCCGCTCGGGATTCCGCCGCGGGCCGTGAAGTCGCCACCGATGCTTGCCGTGACGAACCGCTTGAGATTGAGCAACACGCCCTGGGCACGTTGCCGCGCCATCATGAGCGGCGACCCGCCCGTCGGGCCGACGAGGCCCTCCGTGCCGCCGGCCGGTGCACCGTTGCCGAAAGCCTGCGCAGAGTTCACACCGATGGCGGCCGGCGCAAAACTGCCAGGCGGCGCGCCAAAGCCGCCGGCCCGCTGCTGGCCCGGCAGCGGCACCGCCGGCGAGCCCGTCACCGGTGCTGCGCCGCTCACGAAGCTGCCACCCAGCGGCCCGGAACCGGTGGCGGCACCGGTGCGCCTGACGAAATTCTTGAGGTCGATTTCGGGCATCACGCCCTTGCCGATGAGGAAGGCGTTCGCTTCCTTGTAGGCCGCCACCACGACCTCGAGCAATCGCTGGTGCACCACGTCCTGCACCTTGGTCCAGAGCTGGCGGGAGAGCCCCGCCGCGAGCCACTGCTCGACCAGCATCTTGGCCAGCGCCTCGGGCCGCAGCACGTCCTTCGCGTCCAGTTCGCTCGTGCCTTCGAGGTGCTGGATGCGCAGGCGCAGGTCGTTCAGCTCGAAGCTGGCCTTGTCCTGGATCACCAGCGCCAGGCGCGAGGAAAGGATGCTGTTCTCGACCACTTCGTCGCCGATCAGCTCGAGGCTCGACAGCGAATTGAGCGAACCACCAGTGGTCGTGGCCTGCGCCAGCGCCTTGCGCCAGTTGTTCTGGGTCAGCGCCACCCAGTTCGAAGACCTGCTCTGGAACGCGATGAAGTCGTCGCGGTTTTCCTGCATCTCCCGCGCATTGGTGACCTGCTGCGACAGCGCGCTCAGCCGCTCCCGGATCGCCAGTGCGGCCGGCCCGATGACGCCGCCGGTGGCGGCCACGAAGCGCTCACGCGTCTCTCGGGCAAGTTGCATTGAGGTGGCGTGGGGCCGCGCGGTGCTCATGAAGGTTCAGGACAGCTCAAAAAACGGTGGCAGTGGCGAGCTTGCATCGGGAAACCGTTTGACACAAGAGCTGTTGCACGCCCGTCCACCCCCAAAACAGGTGGGCCGGCTCACACCACCGCCCCGGCGTTCGGGTCTTCCGGGTCGCCTTCGCGCTTGACCGGCCCCTTGATCAGGTCCTCGCGCTTGACGCCGAGCCACATGGCGATGGCGGCCGCGACAAAGGCCGAAGAATAGATGCCGAAACAGATGCCGATGGTCAGCGCCAACGCGAAGTAATGCAGCGTCGGGCCGCCGAAGAAGAACATCGACAGCACCACCAGCTGCGTCGACCCGTGGGTGATGATCGTGCGGCTGATGGTCGAGGTGATCGCGTTGTCGATGATCTCGACCGTGGACATCTTGCGGTAGCGGCGGAAGTTCTCCCGCACGCGGTCGAAGATCACCACCGACTCGTTCACCGAATAGCCGAGCACCGCCAGCACCGCCGCCAGCACCGCCAGCGAGAACTCCCACTGGAAGAAGGCGAAGAAGCCCAGGATGATCACGACGTCGTGCAGGTTGGCCAGCACCGTTGCCACCGCGAACTTCCACTCGAAGCGGATCGCCAGGTAGATCATGATGCCGATCACCACCATCCCGAGCGCCTTCAGGCCGTTGGTGGTGAGCTCGTCCCCGACCTGGGGGCCGACGAACTCGTTGGCACGCAGTTCCACACCCGGGTCGGCCGCCTTCAGGGCGTCCATGACCTGGGTGCTTTGCTGGGTGGCGGTCATGCCCTTCTGCACCGGCAGCCGGATCTGCACGTCGCGGGTGGAGCCGAAGCCCTGCACCTGCACGTCGGGATAGCCCAGCTTGCTGACGATCTCGCGCACCTTGCCGACGTCGGCCGACTGCTGGTAGGCGACATCCATCACCGTGCCACCGGTGAACTCCACCGACAGGTGCAGGCCGCGGTGCAGCAGGAAGAAGACGGCCAGCGCGAAGGTGGCGAAAGAAACGATGTTCAGCACCAGCGCATAGCGCATGAACGGAATCGTCTTGTGAATGCGGAAGAACTCCATGGCGGGCTTTCCTGTTCAGCGGGCGTCTGCCACGGCGGTGGAATCGGTCTTCGGCTTCCAGACGGTGCCGATCGACAGCGTCTTGAGCTTCTTCTTGCGGCCGTACCAGAGGTTCACGAGGCCACGCGAGAACATGACGGCGGAGAACATCGAGGTGACGATGCCGATGCAGTGCACCACCGCGAAACCGCGCACCGGGCCCGACCCGAAGGCCAGCAGCGCGATGCCCGCGATCAGCGTGGTCACGTTCGAGTCGAGGATGGTCCCCCAGGCCCGGTCGTAGCCCGCATGGATGGCGGCCTGCGGCGAGGCGCCGTTGCGCAGCTCTTCGCGCACGCGCTCGTTGATCAGCACGTTGGAGTCGATGGCCACGCCGATGGCCAGCGCCATGGCAGCGATGCCGGGCAGCGTGAGCGTGGCCTGCAGGATCGAGAGAATCGCGACCAGCAGCAGCAGGTTCACGGCCAGCGCGATCGACGAGAACATGCCGAACAAGGCGTAGTACAGGCACATGAAGACCATGATGGCGGCGAAGCCGTACATCACGCTCTCGAAACCCTTCTTGATGTTGTCGGCGCCCAGGCTCGGGCCGATCGTGCGCTTCTGGATGATCTCCATCGGCGCGGCGAGCGAGCCGGCACGCAGCAGCAGCGCCAGGTCGTTGGCCTCGACCACGCTCATCGAGCCGGAAATCTGGAAACGGTTGCCGAGTTCGCCGTTGATCGACGGCGCAGTGAGCACTTCGCCCTTGCCCTTCTCGAAGATCAGCATCGCCATGCGCTTGCGGTAGTTCTCGCGGCTGACGTCGCGCATGATGCGCCCGCCCTTGGCGTCCATCGTCAGGTCGACCTTGGGCTGGTTGTTCTGCGAATCGAAGCCTGGCTGCGCATCGGTCAGGTTTTCGCCCGTGACCAGCACCTGCTTCTTGACGATGACCGGGCGGCCATCGCGATCGAGAAACTTCTCCGAACCGAACGGGACCGGGCCGCTGCCGGTTTCGGCGGCACGCCCTTCCGCGCTTTCGTCGACCATGCGCATCTCGAGCGTGGCGGTGCGGCCCAGGATGGCCTCGGCGCGGGTCGGGTCCTGCACGCCCGCCAGTTGCACGACGATGCGGTCGATGCCCTGCTGCTGGATCACCGGCTCGGCCACGCCAAGCTCGTTGATGCGGTTGTGCAGGGTGGTGATGTTCTGTTTGAGCGCTGCGTCCTGAAGCCGGCGCGCCGCCTCGGGCTTGATGGTGCCGACGATCTTCCAGTCGCTGCCCTCCTGGGTGTCGACCGTGCTCAGGTCGGCGAACTGGTCCTGGATCAGCCGCCGGGCCGTTTCCGCACTGGCGGCGTCGCGCAGCCGCACCTCAACGGTCTGGCCATTGCGGCTCACGGCGGCGCCGCGGATGTTCTTGTCGCGCAGGGCGGTGCGGATGTCGCCGGCGAACGACTCGGCCTTCTTGTCGAGCACGCCCTTCATGTCGACCTGCAGCAGGAAGTCGACCCCGCCGCGCAGGTCCAGACCGAGGTACATCGGATAGGCGTGCAACGCGGTGAGCCAGCCCGGCGAACGCGAGACCGAACCCGGGGTGACGACATAGGACGGGGAGTCGCTGCTGGGCGCCAGCGCGCGCTGCAATGCATCCTGCGCCTTCAATTGCTCGTCGGTGCTGCCGAAACTGACCCGGACCGACGTGCTCTCGAGCGCGACCTTGCTCGGCGTGAGCCCGGCCGCCTTGAGCGTTTCCTCGATCCGGGCCTGGGTGCTGGCGTCGACCTTCACCGTCGCCTTGGCCGCAGAAACCTGCACCGCGGGCGCTTCGCCGAAGAAATTGGGCAGGGCGTAGATCAATCCCAACAACAACACGATCGCAATGACCGTGTATTTCCAGACCGGATAGCGGTTCATGAATTCAACCTGTTCGTGAAACACCGCGGAACCGGCTCAGCCGGGCCGCCGGTGTTGCCCCCG
>SEGN01000331.1 GCA_004211245.1 Variovorax sp. | reverse complement strand
TATGCGAGAGAGGGCGTTGCGTCTATCAGGCTCGCGGAGATCACCCATCAAAGGGTCAGAAGAGCCACAGGTGTTCGAAGTAAGATTCGAACATGGGGCTCGGGGGAGATATCCAGGGGGCGTTGTCGGACGAGATTCTGGCGACCGCGGTTGGTGATGCGTGGCGTCTGGCCGAGGCGGAGTTGCTTGAATCGGTTGTTCGTGTTTCGGAGGAGATTCAGCGACTCGAAGCCTTGCGCGTCAAGCTCGTCGGCGCGGTCGACTACCGCTGCAAGGTTGATGTGCTGGGGTTTCCGAACGCGAAGATGTGGCTGGCCTCCAAGACGTTGCTCGAGGTGGGGGCGGCGGGACGAATCGTGCTGTTGGGCCGAGGTTTGCGTCAGCAGCCCGAGATTGCAGACGAGTACTTCGACACCAGCATTTCGGCGGAGCACGCAGCGTTGATCATGAAGTTCTGCGAACGGCCGCCCAAGGGTATGCCGCTCGAAGCGATGGATGACTGCCGAAACGCGTTGCTGTTCGCCGCAACCGGTCCCACCGCCAACACGGATGCGGTGCGCGCCGTGATCGCCAGGCTGGAACGCGCCTTCGAGTCCGACGATCCGCCGCCCAGCGAAGACACCGAACTGAACGAGTTCCACGCCTCCAAGACGCTCAACGGACGCGTCGCCGTCAAAGGCGACCTGGATGCCGTTACCGGCGAAATGCTGCTCTCGGCGCTCTCCGGACTGTCCAAGCCTCGGCCCGCGCAGGACGGAACCAAAGACAGCCGCACCCCCGGACAGCGACGGGCCGACGGATTCACCGAACTTCTTCGGCGTTACCTCAACTCCGGGATCGCCGGCGAAGAAGGTGGAGAACGGCCACACGTCTCCCTCCACGTCAGCGTTCGAGATCTCGCCGACCACACCGACTGCAGGGCACGCGCAGAGCATGATGCAGCCGCCTCGCCGGACGACTCACTCTTTGCCGTCGACGGAGTCGCGTGGACCGAGTGGATGGGGCCGCTGAGCATCAAAGCAGCCCGGCTTCTCAGCTGCGATTCGATCTACACACCGATCGTGCTCGACGAGAACGGAGCGCCACTCGACCTCGGCATCTCCACCCGGACTGTCACCAAGAGACAGCGAAAAGCGTTGGTGGCGCGGGATCGAGGATGCGCGTTCCCCGGGTGTGGTGCGCCGCCGTCGTGGTGCGAAGGTCACCACATCGTCCACTGGTCCGCAGGCGGGCCATCCGACATGGGCAACCTGGTGCTGCTCTGCGGATTCCACCACCGACTGCTGCACCACAGTGACTGGGAGATAGAAATGGGAGCCGACCGGCACCCCACGTTCATCCCACCCCGGCAAGTTGACTGGGAACGGAAGCCGCTACCGGCGCACAACCGGGCCCGGCCCCGAGCGTCCTGACCCGGGGCGCCGCACACATTGCCGACTCTGCAACAGGGTGATTCCTGTTGCAGAGCCGGCATGTCGTCGTGCCCGGAGCCCGGGCCCGACGTCACCGAACCGTGGTGCCCATCGAATCCGCAAGCCCACTGCGATCGGCGACATCGAGGCTTCATGCGCTCACGGTAGAAATGCCCTCCACAGTCCGCGCCGACACGAACAACCGATCCGCGATCTGCCGGTTCGACAATCCGGCCGCAACGATCGACCCCACCTCCACTCACGACTCGTCAGGGGAAGTGATGGGCGACCTCCACCAGGACGGGAGACGACATGTGATCGCACGGTGCCGACAGGGCTTCCGCCGCGGCAATACACTCGCTCGTACGCTGCTTGCTTCCAGCATGCTTTAGGCAATCGCTGCCCGAGCATATTCATCAGCGGTATTGGGCAGGGCGCCGACACTCTCGAACTCGGCTGCTGCCAATGCCACATCGCACCCGTTGCCCGACGGCACTGCGGCGGCCATGTCTGGCCGCAATATCGACAAAATGGCCGTCGCAAATGTCGGCCGATTCGGCGAGACGCGCTGCAGTAGTCGTGTCAGCGAACCCGGGTGGCATCGTGATGCGGCCGTCCAGCGGGTGTACGACTCGAGCGTCGCCCACGGGGACTACCTCTACATCTGCCAAAACGGTCGGGTTCGTCAAATGTAATCCTCCAGGGGCGATGCTGCATTCTCCGATACGTGGGACGAAGACATCCGGTGAGCAGCTCTACTCCACATTCCGGACGTCCAGTGCGCGGTAGCGGTAGCCGTCCTGCGTTCTGCCGACCAATATCTCGGGCTCGAACGTCACGTGCTGTCTCGGCGTCAGCGAACGATGCCCCGACCCGGCGATGTTGCTGACGTGCGTCCACGCGCCACCCGGGGTTGTGTCGGAATCGATCACGCCCCAGCCCTCGGCGTCGCTCCAGGTGCGGACGACGCCGGTGGTTCGTTCGGCGTGAACCGTCGTCCCCATCGCCTGCGCAAATCCTTTACGGTCGGTGACATCGAGCTTTATGGACGCACGGTAGATATGACCCTCCACGGTCCGCACCGAGACGAACAACCGCTCGGCGATCTGCCGACTCGACAGGCCGGCCGCAACCATCGACCCCACCTCCCGCTCACGGCTCGTCAGGGGGAGTGGGTGAGCTGCCTCCACCAGCGCGGGGGACGTCGTGTGGTCGCATCGGGCCGAGAGGGCTTCGGCTGCGGCAGCGCACTCGATCGAACGCCGCTTGTCTCCGGCATTCGTAAACGCGATCGCCGCCCGAGCGTAAGCGTCAGCGGCATCCGGCAAGGCACCGATCCTCTCGAACTCGGCTGCTGCCGAAGCCACACCGCATCCGTTTACTGCCGCGACTGCCGCAGCATGCCGCGCAACGATGTCCACGAGTTCGCCGTCGCAGATGTCGGCCAATTCTGCGAGCCGCGTAGCGGTCGTGGTGTCGCCGAACCGGGTGGCAAGGTGAAGCGCGACCGCCTCGATGCCGAACTGTCCTGATTCACAAGCGCACTCTGCCGCCGACCGCGATAGATCGACGGCCCGCGAGGTTTCACCTCGCGCTGCGGCGAGCCACGCCTGCGACATCATGAGTTGGGGCCCGAACACGGCCACGTGCCGGCCGTTCCGAGCCTGGGCGGCGGTGATGATCCCGTCCGCCTCGTGAATGCGACCGAGTTCCGCATACGCCTGACCGAGCACGATGTAGGCGGGAAAACTCCACGAGATCGCATCGGCGGTATCGCCGACGTTGAGGGCGGCGATCGCCTGCTCGAGTCGACCCGCGGCGTCGGTGAACCGACCGCGGGCAAGTTCGACCGTCCCCACCAGGATGTTCGCGAGCCCCCACGCAACGTAGCGGCCGCTGGACGCCAACGAGAGGTATTCCTCGGCCTGGCGCTGCGCCGCGGCGAACTGTCCGGTGAGGGTCAACGCGAGGATCTCGCCGTGCGCGGCCGGGAACCGCAGCAACCCGTCGATCTGATCGGCCACCGCCGCGCTGCGTGCCGCCAGTTCCGGCACTTGGCCGCCGCGTCCCATGAGTGCCAGGGACAACCCGCCACCGAAGTACGCCCACTCGATCGCCCATGGCAGTACTCGGTCGGCGGCCAGAAT
>SEGN01000330.1 GCA_004211245.1 Variovorax sp. | reverse complement strand
TCTGCGCCAGCAACTCGCTCCACATCGCCACGATGCGCGCCACATCGGCACGCACCTCGGCGTTGTCGCGCCAGATCAGCGCACCCTGCGTGGCCAGTTCGGCCTCGATGTTCATGATGCAGGCCGAGCGCAGCGCGCGGAAACCGGCGTGCATCTCGGCGCAGATGCTGCGTGCCCGCGCACGTTGCGCCTTGTCGGCCGGCCACAGCTGCGCTTCGGGACAGGTTTCGGCCAGGTACTCGGCAATGGCCAGCGTGTCCCACACCACGATGCCGTCGTCGACCAGCACCGGCACGAGGCCGTTGGGGTTCACCGCGGTGATGGTGCGCTTGAACGCGGAATCCTCCGCGAACGCATCTGCGCCGAACGGCACCATGACTTCCTCGAAGGCGATGCCCGCCTGCTTCATGAGCACCCAGGGGCGCATCGACCAGGACGAGTAATTCTTGTTGCCGATGTAGAGCTTGCGCATGTCCCGTCACCCCCGTTGATTGTTGAGCCAGCGATGCTAGCGGCTCGACCGGCGTTCAATGATGCCGAATGGGGGCCGAATTGATGCGGCGCGCGCCGTCAGGGCTCTTCGGGCTCGCTCCTCGAGGGGCTCACGCGCGGTGCGGGTTGGGCCGGCGGGCCGATGAGCCGCTCGATCAGCGTCACGACGCGTGGCACGGCCATCAGCACCACCAGCGCGAGCAGCGTGCTCAGCGCTGCGGTCGACTCGCGCCCGAGACCGCAGGCCATGCCGATGGCGGCCGTCATCCAAAGGCCGGCGGCCGTGGTGAGGCCCTGCACCTGTTGTTCATCCTTGCCCTGCTTGAGGATGGTGCCGGCGCACAGGAACCCGACGCCGGCGATGAGCCCCTGGATCACGCGGCTCATGTCGGCCGGCACGATGCCGGTCTGCTGCGGCACCAGCACGAACAGCGCAGAGCCGATCGCCACCAGCATGTGCGTGCGCACGCCGGCCGCCTTGCCCTGCTGCTCGCGCTCGAAGCCGAGCACGAAGCCCAGCAACGCAGCCAGGCTGAGGCGCACCGCGATGCGGGTCAGCTGCGCGAGGTCGGTCACGTCCGAAAACTCGGATGCCACCGTGGCGGCGATCGTGTCCCAGGCAGAGGCCATTGCGTCGCCTGTGCTCAGGGCAGGTCTTTGTTGACTTCGGGCACGCGCGCGTCGCGCGGCCCGATCATGCCGAGCCGGGCCTTCAGCGACTGCGGCTGTCCGGTGATGATGGCCGCGTAGTTGGTGGTGTTGGCCAGCACCTTCTTGACGTAGTCGCGTGTCTCGCTGAACGGCACGTTTTCCGCCCAGATCGCAGCCTCCATCACGGGCCCGTTGCGCCAGTTGCGGGGGCGGCCGGGGCCGGCGTTGTAGGCCGCGGCGGCCAGCGGCATGGAACCGTCGAAGTCGTCGAGCGCGAGCTTGAGGTAGCTGGTGCCGATCGTGATGTTGGTGTCGCGGTCGTTGATCTGGTTCGGCGTGAAGCCCGCCATGCCGATCTTGTTGGCCGTCCAGCGGGCCGTGGCAGGCATCACCTGCATCAGCCCCGAGGCGCCGACGCCGGAGCGCGCGTCCATGATGAAGCGGCTTTCCTGCCGGATCAGGCCGTACACGTAGGCCGGATCGAGCCCGATGTCCTGGCTCTTGCGCAGCACCGCGTCGTGGTAGGGCATCGGAAAGCGCTGCTCCGGGTCGATCACGCCCTTGGTGCGCTCGCTGGTGTTGATGCAACGGTCCCACACCTCGCGCTGGCAGGCGAAGTCGGCGGCGGCCAGCAGGGCGCGGTCGTCCATGCCGCCTTTGTCGTGCAGGTTGGTGGCGTAGTTCCACTCGCGCGTGCCTTCGGGGCGCAGCCCGATCGCGATGGCGTAGAGGCCGCGGTTCAGGCCCGGGTTGAGGCGCGCGTTGTTCTTCTCTTCGGCGGTGAGCGGTGCCGGCCGCGTCGGCATGGCGGCGCGCTGGCCCAGTTCTTCGAGTGCCAGCAGTTCGTAGAAGCCGCGCGTGCCCGCGATGCTTTCGAACAGCCGGCGTGCTTCGGCGCGTCGCTCGTCGCCGCCGGCGGCCTGCAGCGACCGGGCGCGCCAGTAGACCCAGGTCGGGTCCTGCTTGCCTTCGGCGCTCATGGCGGCGGTGGCAGCCTGCACCTCTTTCCAGTCGCCGGCGCGCAGCGCGGCGCGGATCTTCCAGCCCAGCATGTCGTCGGACAGGTCGCTGTTCTTCGTGACATTGGCGAAGTAGCCCATCGCCTGCGGCGACAGCTTGCCGGCGGCCTGGCGGCCGATCGTGCCCCAGACCCAGTTGCGCTCTTCCGGCGAGAGCATGGGCCCCCACTTGCTGTCGAGTTGCGAGGCGGCCTGTTCGGGGTCGGCCACGGCGATCTTGATCAGCGCGAGCACCACCAGCTCCTTGCGGGACTTGGCCGCCACGAACGCCCGGCCGCCGAGGAACTTGGCGGCGCTGCCATTGAGCTCGTCGAACAGCGCCACCGCGTCGGGCGCCGCGATTGTCACGGCGGTGCGCGCGGCCTGCGGCCGGTTGGCCTCGATCGCCAGGCGCGCCTTCTTCCAGACGTCGTTCGGCGAGAGCATGCGCGCCGACACCAGCCGGTCCGCCGCGGCGGCACAGCCATCGTCGTTGTCGCGCTGCGCGAACCAGTTTCGGCGCACCTCGTCGGCATGGGCCGCGGTGGCGCTGCCGGTGCGCAGCATGTCGACCAGGATCGCGTAGCAGCGCACCTGGGCATCGTCGCCCATCCGGAAGGCCGGGTGCATGGCGGCGAAGGCTTCCCAATCGCGCCGCTGGCCAAGCAGCAGCAGCCAGTCGTTGCGCAGCCGGTCTTCCTGGTAGCTGCCGGCATAGCGTGCGAGGAAATCCTGCACCTCCTGCGCAGTCGCCTCGTTCAGCCGGGCCTTGAGCTCCCAATAGGCGGCCCACGGTTCGAGCACATGGCCGCGTGCCTGCGGCAACAGGGCCGTCAGGCGGGCCCGGTCGCCGCGCTGGGCGGCCTGCTTCATCTGCAACAGCACGTCGTCGTTGCGGTTCTGCGCGCAGGCCGGCTGCAGCAGGGCAGCGGCCGTCACTACGAGAAGGGAGAGGAGGGTGCGCCGGGGTGCCAAAATGCTTCGAAACTGCATCGGGGGATTATGGACAACTCAAAGGGCGCCGACACTTCGGCCACCGCCAGTTTTCTCAAGGGCCAACTGCGTGCCGCACTGATCGAACAGCGCCTCGCGCTGCCCGACCGGCAGGAGCGCGCCGACCTGCTGCAGCGCGTGATGCGCATCTGGCTGGTGGGCCGCCCCGATACGGTGATCGGCGCGTACTGGCCGATCAAGGGCGAGTTCGACCCGCTGCCGGCGCTGCACCGCTGGAAGGAAGACGGCGAACTGATGGACGAGCCGCAGCGTCGCCGGATCGGCCTGCCGGTGGTGAACCGCGAGCACAAGACGCTCACGTTCCACAGCTGGTACCCCGGCTGCCCGATGGAGCACGACGCCTACGACATCCCGAAGCCGAAGGACACCGAACTGATCGTGCCCACGCTGCTGTTCGTGCCGTGCCTGGGCTACAGCGC
>SEGN01000329.1 GCA_004211245.1 Variovorax sp. | reverse complement strand
GCCGCCAGGGCCCAGCCGAAATTGACCCACAGCGCGTTGAAATTGAACAGCAGCCCCAGCGCGAGAAAGGCCAGCGACGGGTGCGCGGCCTGCGGCGCGATGAACTGGGGCACGAAGGCCAAAAAAAACAGCGCGACCTTGGGATTGAGCGTGTTCGTGAGGAAGCCACGGCGAAACACTGCCCAGAGCGAATCGCTCGAGCCCACAGTGCCCGAAGCGGCCGACGGGCCTGCAGCCACCGCATCGGGCGCACCCGCCTTCGCGCGGGCGAACAGCATCGCCACGCCGACATAGACCAGATACGCCGCGCCGACCCACTTGAGCACGGCGAAGGCCGTCGCGGAGGCGGCCACCAGCGCGCTCACCCCGGCGGCCGCTGCGACGATGTGCACGCAACAGCCGGCCGCGATGCCCAGCGCCGCGACCAGCCCGGCGCGCGCGCCACGGCGAACGGCGTTGGTGAGAATGAAGAACACGTCCGGCCCCGGCGTCAGGTTCAGCAGCAGCCCGGCGGCCATGAAGGCCAGGAGGTGCGGGGTGTCGGGCATGGCGGACTCCCCGACTTCAGGCGCTGAAGAAGCCGCGCATCGCGGCGATGGCCCGGTCGACACCGGCCTCGTCCACATCGAGGTGCGTGACGAAGCGCAGCCGGTAGAGCCCCGTCGCCAGAATGCCCTGCGCGTTCAGGTGCGCGATCAGTTCGGCGGAGCGCGCCTGCGTTGCACCCGTGAGGTCGACGAACACGATGTTGGTGTGCGGCGCCTCCACGACGAGGCCGTCGATGCCGGCCAGGCCCGTCGCCAGGCGCTGCGCGAGCGCGTGGTCGTCGGCGAGACGGTCGACGTGGTGGTCCAGCGCATGCGACGCCGCGGCGGCCAGCAGGCCGGCCTGCCGCATGCCGCCGCCCGCCATCTTGCGGATGCGGTGCGCACGCGCGATGAACTCCTTGCTGCCGCACAGGGCCGAACCGATCGGCGCGCCGAGCCCCTTGCTGAAGCAGACGGAGACGCTGTCGAAGCACTGCGCAATGCGGCGTGCTTCGGCGCGCACGTCGCCGCCGGCGTGCGCCGCCTGCGCGGTGGCCGCGTTGAACAGCCGCGCACCGTCGAGATGGCGCTGCAGTCCTTTCGCCTTCGCAAGGGCCGTTGCGGCCTGCACGTAATCGAAGGGCAGCAGCTTGCCGCCCAGCGTGTTCTCCAGCGCCAGCAGCCGCGTGCGCGCGAAGTGCGCGTCGTCGGGCTTGATGGCCGCCTCGACTTGCGCGAGCGGCAGCGTGCCGTCGGCTGCGTGGTCGAGCGGCTGCGGCTGCACGCTGCCGAACACCGCCGCGCCGCCGCCTTCCCACCGGTAGCAATGCTGCTGCTGGCCGACGATGTACTCGTCGCCACGGCCGCAGTGCGACAGGATCGCGCAAAGGTTGCTCTGCGTGCCGGTCGGCACGAACAACGCGGCCTCGAAGCCGAGCAGGCCGGCGATCTTGTCCTGCAGCGCATTGACGCTCGGGTCGCTGCCGAACACGTCGTCGCCCAGCGGCGCGGCCGCCATTGCGGCGCGCATCGCGGGCGTGGGTTGGGTGACGGTGTCGCTGCGGAGGTCGACGACGGTGGCCATGGCTTCAGTCCAGGAAGTTCTTGAGCATGGCGTGGCCGTGCTCGGTGAGGATCGATTCGGGGTGGAACTGCACGCCTTCGATGCGCACGTCGTGCGCGAACCCGGTGTGCCGCACACCCATGATCTCGCCGTCGTCGGTCCAGGCGGTCAACGCCAGATCGCTCGGGCAGCTCGCGCGCTCGATCGAGAGCGAGTGGTAGCGGTTGACGGTGAAGCGTTCCGGCAGCCCCGCGAACACCCCCTCGCGCGTCGTCGTGATCTCGCTGGTCTTGCCGTGCATGAGCTGCTGCGCGCGGACGATCTTGCCGCCGAAGGCCGCGCCGATCGCCTGGTGGCCGAGGCACACGCCGAGGATCGGCAGGCGCCCCGCAAAGGCCTCGATGGCCGGCACCGAGACGCCCGCTTCGGCCGGCGAACACGGCCCCGGCGAGACCACCAGCCGCGTGACGCCGGCGGCGATGCGTTCGCCGATCTGCGCGACGTCGATCTCGTCGTTGCGCACCACCTCGACCTCGGCTCCCAGCTCGCCCAGGTACTGGACGATGTTGTAGGTGAACGAATCGTAGTTGTCGATCATCAAGACTTTCATGGCTTGCTCACGATCCGGTGGACGCCCTTGACGACGGGAAACACATTGAAGTTGATCAGAAGACCGAGCTTCAGGCCCGAGAGCCGGAGGGCCGCCATGACCTGCGCACGGTGCAGGTCGGTCAGCACCTCGACCGCACGCAGCTCGACGATGACCGATTGTTCGATCACGAAGCCGGCGCGGTACACCTCGCCGAGGTCGCGCTGCTTGTAATGCGCCGACAGCGGCACATCACGCCTGAACCCGATCTCGCGCTCGGCCAGCTCGACCTCCAACGCCGCGGCATAGGCCGATTCGATGAGGCCGGTGCCGAGCACGCGCTGCACTTCGACCGCGGCGCCGATGATCTCGTGCGAGAAGTCGTTGACGCTTTCATGGACGCTCATTCCAGCCCCTCCTCGACCAGTTCGGCAGCGCGCAACAGCGCGCGCGCCTTGGCTTCGGTCTCTTTCCATTCGAGCTCGGGCACCGAGTCGGCCACCACGCCGGCCGCAGCCTGCACATGCAGCATCTGGTTCTTGATGATGCCCGTGCGGATGGTGATCGCCACGTCCATGTCGCCCGCGTAGCTGATGTAGCCGCAGGCGCCGCCGTACAGGCCGCGCTTGATCGGTTCCAGCTGGTCGATGAGTTCCATCGCATGCACCTTCGGCGCGCCGGTCAGCGTGCCGGCCGGGAAGGTGGCCTTGAGCACGTCGATCGCGGTCATGCCGTCCTTCAGGATGCCTTCGACGTTGCTCACGATGTGCATCACATGGCTGTAGCGCTCGACCGCGAAGGCCTCGGTCACCTTCACGGTTCCGATCTTCGCGATGCGGCCGATGTCGTTGCGCGCCAGATCGATCAGCATGACATGCTCGGCGCGTTCTTTCGGGTCGCTCACGAGCTCGACCTCGGCCGCCTTGTCCAGCTCGATCGAAGCGCCGCGCGGGCGCGTGCCGGCGAGCGGTCGGATCGTCACCTTCTGCTGGCCATCGCCCATGTTCTCCTGCCGCACCAGAATCTCCGGCGACGCCGCGACCACATGGAAGTCGCCCAGGTTGTAGAAGAACATGTAGGGCGACGGGTTCATCGAACGCAGCGCGCGGTACAGCGACAGGGGCGATTCGGTGTACCGCTTGCTGATGCGCTGGCCGACCTGCACCTGCATGAAGTCGCCGCCGGCGATGAGCTCCTTGGCGCGCTCTACCGCCTTCAGATAGTCGGCCTTCGCGAAGGAGCGCTCCGCCGGATGCGGCGCGCTCGCCCTGACCTGCGGCGCTGCGACCGAGTACCTGAGCTGGTCGCGCAGCTCGCGCAGGCGCCGCTTGGCGTTGCTGTAGGCCTCGGGCCGGTCCGGGTCGGCATAGACGATCAGGTAGAGCTTGCCCGAAAGGTTGTC
>SEGN01000328.1 GCA_004211245.1 Variovorax sp. | reverse complement strand
CCGACCGAAGTCGAGGCCTACAAGGCCAACCTGCTGATCCAGGACATGGTCGAGCTGGCGAAGAGCGAGAGCGCCGACGGCCGCATCGACACGCTGGTGGCGCACGACTGGGGCGGCGCCTTCGGCTGGGGCCATGCGGCGACCTTTCCGGCACAGGTCGGCCGGCTGGTGATCATCAACTCACCGCACCCCGGCACCTTCACGCGGGAACTCAAGACCAATCCGGCGCAGCAAAAAGCCAGCGCCTACATGAATTTCCTCGCCCATCCCAAGGCCGAGGCGATGCTGGCGGCGGACGACTATGCCCGCATGTGGCCGTTCTTCACGCTGATGAAGGCCGGCCCGGACGGCTTCGGCTGGCTCACCGACAAGGTGAAAGACCAATACCGCGAAGTCTGGGGCATGGGCCTGACGGGCGCCTGCAACCTCTACCGCGTGACACCGATGAAGCCGCCGATGCCGGGCGGCTCCGTCGACAGCATCCCGACCCTGCCGCGCGAACGGCTGATGGTGACCTCGCCGACGCTGGTGCTCTGGGCGCTCGACGACGCGGCGCTGCTCCCGGGCCTGCTCGACGGCCTGGAAGACTACGTGCCGAAGCTCGAGATCAAGAAGGTGCCCAACGCGACGCACTGGATCGTGCACGAGCAGCCGCAGTTCGTGGCCGGCGAAATCGCGGCATTCCAGCAGCGCACCGCCACTCAGTAAAGCGTGGGAGCGCCCTCGGGACGCGTCTTGAATCGCCGGTGGACCCAGTAGTACTGGGCCGGCATGGTCTCGATATAGCCCGCCAGGCGCTCGTTCATGAGCGCCGTGTCGGCCACCACGTCGTCGGTCGGGAAGTCCTGCCAGGCCGGCAGCACCTCGATCTCGTAGCCGCCCTTCACCACGCGTGACAGGATCGGCACCACCTTGGCGCGACCGAGGCGCGCAAAGCGCGACAGCGATGGCACGGTCGCGACCGGCACGCCGAAGAACGGCACGAACACCGACTGGTCCCGCCCGAAGTCCATGTCCGGCAGGAGGTACAGGAGGCCGCCCTTGCGCAGGCCGGCGATCACCGGCTTGGGCCCGTCCGTGCGGTTGAGCGTGATGACGTTGCCGAAGCGTGCCCGCCCCACGCGGATCCACTCGTCCACCATCGGGTCGCGTTGCGTGGTGTAGATCGTGGTCGAGGGCCGGGCCGTGTGCATGGTGAGCCCGGTGGCCGCGGCATCGAGCCCGTAGAAGTGGGGCGCGAACAGGATCATCGGCGCCGTGCCGTGCGCGATCTCATCGATCTCGGCCGGCGCGCCGACCACCCGGATGCGACTCGCCACGACCGCAGGCGAGGCGTGCCACAGCCAGCCCCGGTCGAGCCAGGATTGCGCCACCAGCACGAAGGTCTCGCGCGCGATGCGACGGCGCTCACCGGCCGATTTTCCCGGGAAGCACAGCGCCAGATTGGTGTCGACCACCCGCCGGCGCGGGACTGCCACGGTGTGCAACACGCGGCCCAGCACAGCCCCCAGACCTCGGATCAGCGGCAGCGGCATGTGCGCCAACGCGCGCATGAACCCGATGCCGAGGGTCGACCCGAAGCTCACAGCTCCGCCCTCGGCTGCTTGTAGCGGCCATAGCCCCAGAGGTACTGGCCGGGCAGGCGTTCGATCAGTCGCATCAATGCTTCATTCATGGCGGTGGCGGCGGCTTCGGGCGTGGCGCCGGCATCGTAGAGCGCCGGTGCATCGACCGGCTCGAAGTGGATCACATAGCGCGCGCCGGGCAGGCGTTCGCACCAGGTCATGAGCACCTGCGCCCCGGTCTGCTGGGCCAGTCGCGCCAGCAAGGTCATCGTGTAGGCCGGCCGGCCGAAGAACGGCGCCCACACGCCCTGCCCTTGCGGCGGCACCTGGTCCGGCAACACGCCGGTGTAGCCGCCCGCGCGCAGCACGCGGATGAGGCCGCGCACGCCGGCCAGGTTGGTCGGCAGCGACTTGAGGCCGGGCCGGTCGCGCGAGCCCGCGATCAGCTCGGCCAGCCAGGCCTTGCGGGCCGGGCGGAACAGCACGGTGAGCGGCCCGTGCGCCGGGCCGAAGCGCTCGGCGATGGCCTGGCCGATCATTTCCCAGCTGCCCACATGCGGCGTCGCGAGGATCACGCCGCGCCGCGCTGCCAGGGCCTGCTCGAACACCTGGTCGTCGTGCCAGCGCACGCGCTGCAGCACGCTCTCTCCCGCCGGCCGCAACCAGAGCCAGGGCAGCTCGGCCACCATCGCGCCGGCCGCGCCGATGGCAGGCCGGTACTGGGCCGGTGTGAAGCCGGCATTGCCGGCATGGGCCTTGACGCGGCGCCGGTAGGTGGGTGACAGCCAGTACACCAGCCAGCCGAGCCACGCGCCGATCCGATGCATCCAGGGCAGCGGCACGCGGGCAAGCAGGCGGAACAGTCGGGTCATCGGTCAGGGGGTTGGAACAGGACGCGCGCGCGGCCGATCTGAAGGGCAAGGCGCGGCTCGAATAGAATGCAAATTGTCGCCGAGTTACAGGACTACTTGCAGGGCGACGTTAAACAGTACTGCTAAAGCGTTCGCCAGAACTCCCCACGGAATCGGCAACGCGCCCTTTCAACTTGCTGGAGTTTCAATCAGATGGCGAACGACTTTCTCTTCACTTCCGAATCCGTTTCCGAAGGCCACCCCGACAAGGTCGCCGACCAGATTTCCGACGCGATCCTCGATGCAATCTTCGAGCAGGACCCGCGCAGCCGCGTGGCCGCCGAAACGCTGACCAACACCGGCCTCGTGGTGCTCGCCGGCGAGATCACGACCAACGCGCACGTCGACTACATCCAGGTCGCGCGCGACACCATCAAGCGCATCGGCTACGACAACACCGAGTACGGCATCGACTACAAGGGTTGCGCGGTGATGGTCTGCTACGACAAGCAGTCCAACGACATCGCCCAGGGCGTCGACCATGCCTCCGACGACCACCTGAATACCGGCGCCGGCGACCAGGGCCTGATGTTCGGCTATGCCTGCGACGAAACGCCCGAGCTGATGCCCGCGCCGATCTACTACGCCCACCGCCTCGTGGAGCGCCAGGCGCAGCTGCGCAAGGACGGCCGCCTGCCCTTCCTGCGCCCCGACGCGAAGAGCCAGGTCACGATGCGTTATGTCGACGGCAAGCCGCACAGCATCGACACCGTGGTGCTGTCGACACAGCACCACCCCGACCAGAGCGAAACGCAAACCAAGATGAAGGCCTCGTTCAACGAAGCCATCATCGAAGAGATCATCAAGCCGGTGTTGCCGAAGGAATGGCTGAAGGACACGCGCTTCCTGATCAACCCGACCGGCCGCTTCGTCGTCGGCGGCCCGCAGGGCGACTGCGGCCTCACCGGCCGCAAGATCATCGTCGACACCTACGGCGGCGCCTGCCCGCACGGTGGTGGCGCGTTCTCGGGCAAGGACCCGTCGAAGGTCGACCGCTCGGCTGCCTACGCCGCGCGTTACGTGGCCAAGAACATCGTGGCCGCCGGCATCGCGCGCCAGTGCCAGATCCAGGTGGCCTACGCGATCGGCGTGGCCGAGCCGATGAACAT
>SEGN01000327.1 GCA_004211245.1 Variovorax sp. | reverse complement strand
TGGCGGAACAGCGCGTTGCTGTCGAAGTTGAACTTGGCGTCCAGCGCCATCACGTTGCCCTTGCTGTCACGGTTGAGCGGGTTGATCTCGACCAGCGAGGCGTCCGTCTCCATGTAGCAGGTGTAGAGCTTCTTCAGGATGTCGACCGTCTGCGCGGTCGAATCGGCCGGCATGCCGATGCCGTCGGCAATTTCCTTGGCTTGCGCGTCGGTCAGGCCTTCCTTGGGGTCGGCCATCACGGTGATGATCTTCTCGGGCGTGTCGTGCGCGACGGCCTCGATGTCCATGCCGCCTTCGCTCGACGCGATGAACGCGACCTTCTGCGTGGCGCGGTCGGTCACGGCCGAAACGTAGTATTCCTTGTTGATGTCGGCGCCGTCCTCGATGTAGAGGCGACGCACCTTCTGGCCTTCGGGGCCGGTCTGGTGCGTGACGAGCTGCATGCCGAGGATTTCGCCGGCGAGGCGCTTGACGTCTTCGATGCTCTTGGCAACCTTGACGCCGCCGCCCTTGCCGCGGCCGCCCGCGTGGATCTGGGCCTTGACCACCCAGACCGGGCCACCCAGTTTCTGGGCGGCTTCGACCGCCTCCTGAACCGTGTAGGCCGGAATGCCGCGCGGCACCGGCACGCCGAACTTGGCAAGGATTTCCTTGCCCTGGTACTCGTGAATCTTCATGAGGATGTCTCTCGGAAGCGGGGTTGAGGACGGGGGATGCGTGCTGTTGTCCGGGGGCCACGGCGCGCCGGGAGGCGGGGGCCTGCGAACAACCGGGGAATGTATCATGGTGCGTTGCACCAACCGCGGGCCTCGCCTGCGGTCAATACGTAGTTTCTCCAGCCTCCACACACGCCATGGTCAAGGTTTTCATCGACGGCGAAGCCGGCACCACCGGCCTCCAGATTCGCGAGCGGCTCGCCACGATGCCCGGCATCGAGGTGGTCAGCATCGCGCCCGAACTTCGCAAGGACGCAGGCGCCAAGCGCGAGCTGATGGCCGGCGTCGACCTGGTGGTGCTGTGCCTGCATGACGATGCCGCGATCGAGTCGGTCGCACTGATCGACCAGCTGAGCGGCAGGAAGCCCAAGATCATCGACGCGTCGACCGCGCACCGCACGCACCCGGGCTGGGTGTTCGGTTTCCCGGAGCTGGCCGCCGGTCACTGGGAGCTCGTGGCCACTGCCGACCGCGTGGCAAACCCCGGCTGCTATGCGACAGGCGCCATCGCGATCGTGCGCCCGCTGGTCGACGCCGGCCTGCTGCCAGCCGACTTTCCGATCGCGCTGCCTTCCGTGAGCGGCTATTCGGGTGGCGGCCGCACCATGATCGAGGCTTACGAGAAAGGCGAGGCGCCTCTCTTCGAAACCTATGCGCTCGGCCTCAAGCACAAGCACATCCCTGAAATCATGAAGTACACCGGCCTGACGCGCCGGCCCGTCTTCATCCCGTCGGTCGGCAATTTCCGGCAGGGCATGCTGGTGCAGTTGCCGCTGCACCTGGACGATCTTCCGGGCAAGCCGAAGGCCGGCGACCTGCACGATGCGCTGGCCGCGCACTATGCGCAAAGCAACACGCCCGCAAAGTTCGTGAAAGTGCTGCCGCCGACGGAGGGCGGCAAGATCGATCCGCTCGCGCTCAACGACACCAACGAGCTCGAGATCCGCGTGTTCCCGAACGAAGACCATCGCCATGCGGTCGTCATCGCCCGGCTCGACAACCTCGGCAAGGGCGCCAGCGGCGCCGCGGTGCAGAACCTGCAGTTGATGCTGGGGCTCTGAGCGGGAGGCTCGGCTCAGGCCGTGAGCCAGAGGCCCGCTGCCAGCAGCGCAGCCTGAAGTCCCATAACGATCCACAGCGGCATGCGCGAGGGCGTCGCCGCATCCTCGAGCGTCTCTCCGATGCGTTGCATCAACAGCGCGCGCAGCGCCGGGTCTTCGGCGCCCGCTTCGACCCTGCCCTGCGCGTGCTGATTCTGCTGCCACTGCGCGAGCATGTCGGACAGTGGCAAGCGCTTGAGCACGAAGCCGATGACGGCACGCACGGCCCGGCCGTCGCCGAGAACCGGCGCGAGCTGGCGGCTCAGCGAGTCGACCGAGAGCCAGTCCGGCGTGCGCTGCAACACGCCATGGGCACGCGGCATGACCTCGATGCGTCCTGCAATGGCGCCGGCCAGACGCTGCGCCAGCGTCTCGCCGTGGGCCCGCACCACCTGCTGCATCGCGCGGCTGCGCCCATGCGACACGCCGACCATCATGTACAGCGGCACGAAGAACATCAACATCACGCCTATCAGCACCGACGGCGCCGCCAGCAGTGCCACGATGGCACCAGCACCTCCGGCGCGCGCCGCCGGCATGCCGGGCCCGTCGAGCCGTGAGAGGTAGTAGAAAAAACCGCCGGCACCCAGCAGCAAGGCCAGCACTGCGCCTTGGAAAACGGAGCCCGCGAATGCTGCGCCGGCCTTGACGCCGGTGCGCACCAGTGACGGCGTGGCCGTCGGCGAATTCGTTGACATGAAGAGACACTCCCTGAAATGACGGTGTGCACCGCCGGGGCGCATCATGCCATTCGCAGTCAGGTGTCCTCTGCGCTTCCCCGCAGAACCTGAGCCACCACCGCGCCCGGAAACCCGCGTGCCAACAGGAATCGCGCCTGCCGCGCACGCTCGGTGGCATCGGCCGGCGGCGCGTCGAAACGGCGACGCCAGACTTCGCGGGCGCGCGGCAGCTCGGTATCGCGCAGGCTGGCAACGGCTTCCGCGATGGCCTCGGGCGCGATGCCCTTGTGCGCCAGCTCCTGCCGGACGCGCGCGGCGCCCATGCGCGGCGCGCGCTGGTGCAGCACCGACTGCACCACGCGTGCTTCGCTGATGAAATC
Organism: Variovorax sp.; assembly: GCA_004211245.1. Lineage (GTDB taxonomy): Bacteria > Pseudomonadota > Gammaproteobacteria > Burkholderiales > Burkholderiaceae_C > Variovorax. The sequence continues at coordinate 714 of SEGN01000327.1, read as the reverse complement.
CTTGGCCGCGAGTTCATCGAGCGCGCGGGCCAGCGCGCCGGGCTCTTCCTCATGCCGCGCGAGCTTGCGTTCCAGTTCGACGCGGGAGTGTTCGCGCTGGCTCAGGAGACGCAGCGCGCGGCCTTTGAGCGAAGGGGCGGCGAAGGCCATTGCGCGGCGCAGTCCTTACTTTTCGGCCTTCTCGGCCTTGTCCGCCTTCGCGGGCTTGGCTTCTTCGACGGCATCCACATCAGCGGCCAGCAGCGGAATGCCCAGCGACTCGCGCACCTTGTTCTCGATCTCGCGCGAGAGATCGGGGTTCTCGCGCAGGAACTCGCGCGCGTTGTCGCGGCCCTGGCCGATCTTCTCGCCGTTGTAGGCGTACCAGGCGCCGGACTTGTCGACGATCTTGGCGGTGACGCCCATGTCGATGATCTCGCCCTCGCGGCTGATGCCTTCGCCGAACAGGATGTCGAACTCGGCCGTCTTGAACGGAGGCGACACCTTGTTCTTCACCACCTTGACCTTGGTTTCGTTGCCGATGGCCTCGTCGCCCTTCTTGATGGTGCCGATGCGGCGGATGTCCAGCCGCACCGAGGCGTAGAACTTCAGCGCGTTGCCGCCGGTGGTGGTTTCGGGCGAGCCGAACATCACGCCGATCTTCATGCGGATCTGGTTGATGAAGATGACCATGCAGTTGGTCTTCTTGATGGTGGCGGTGAGCTTGCGCAGCGC
>SEGN01000326.1 GCA_004211245.1 Variovorax sp. | reverse complement strand
CACCGCGCACCTGAATGAAACCGTCTTTTCTTGTCATGTCAGCTGTCCGCCTGCCAATGTGGCCACGGTCGCCGGCTCGCGCTACAGGTTCAGCATCATGCTGCTTTGCGGCCCTTCGCATCGACGGTCTTTCTGGAGGCCGCCGTCTTCCTGGCAGGCGCCTTCTGTGGCGTTGCACCGCCCGCCTTCCTGGCCCCTGGCGCCGGTCTGGCCTTGCTGCCGCCCTTCAGACTGCGCGCCAGGAGGTCGGCCAGGTCGATCACCTTCGCGCTGTCCGGTGGCGCATCTTCTTCCGGCTGCATCACCGTTTCGGTCTTGCCCGCCTTCACCTTCTTCGCGACCAGGTTCATGACCGCGTGTTTGAACTCGTCCTTGAAGTCCTCGGGGTTCCATTCCCCGCTCATGTCCTTCACGAGCTGCTCGGCCATCTTCATCTCGGCAGCGCTGATGTTGGCAGCCTTGACACCCGACGCAGGCAGATCGAGCCCCTCGAGCGACTTGACCTCGTCTCCCCAGCGCAGAAGGTTCAGCACCAGCGCCTTGCCCGACGGGACCAGCACGGCAAGGTGCTGTTTGGTTGCGATGACGACCTTTGCCAGGCCCACCTTGCCTGTCTTCAGGAGCACCTCCCTCAGCAGGGCGTAGACCTTCTGCCCCTTGCCGATCGGGGCCAGGTAGTAGGGCCGCTCGAGGTAGACGAACGGGATCCCGTTGGCGTCGATGAAACGCTGGATCTCGATCGTCTGCGTCGTGCGGGGATAGGCGGCCTCGATCTCGTCCGGAGAAATGATGACGTACTGCCCGTCCTCGTACTCGATGCCCTTGACGATGTTGTCGCGGTCGATCTCCTTGCCTGTCTTCTTGTTGATGCGCTTGTAGCCCACCGGATCCATGCTGCGCTTGTCGAGCCAGTCGAAGTCGATGCCCTGCTCCGTGCTGGCCGTGTGCAGCCCGACCGGAATATGGACCAGGCCGAAAGTGATCGCGCCTTTCCAGATGGTTCTGCTGCCGGTCGCCATCAAGTGCTCCGTCCGCTGCAAACAAGGGTGCTGTGCATGTGCTCGATCCTCAAAAGCCCCATTGGCGCCGAGCGGGCGTGCGGCGCGTGGCGGACGATTGCCGCACGCAGCGCAGGACGAAACCTCAACGCAGGGGGCCGAAGCCGAACAGCTTGCCCGCAGGCTTCTGAGCGTCCCCGGTCTTCGGGTCCGCTTCGTCATCCGCGGCTTCCGCGGCGTCGCGCCGCCCCGGGCGGGCTGCAACGGCCTGCCTGGGTCCGGCCGACAGGTCCGACACGAGCGACTGCAGCTGCAGCAGCCCTGCCGCCATGGCATCCGCGTAGTGCGCAAAAGCAGTTCGCCCTTCCGCCAGTGCTTCCCATGCGCCATCGTCCTGCTTCTCGAGCAGTTGCCACCCGAACTTGCCACGCGGCAGCTCGACCACGGTCACTGAAATGTTGCGGAGGGGAGATTTCATTCGACGGTCTCTGGCATGGATGTCGCCCATGATGCCAGCCTGCAGCCGCCCAGCTCGTTGAGCGTGACGGTCTGTCCGCGGAAGGCGCGCGCGCCTATTTTCTGTTGCACCGAACTGTGGCAGTGTGCGCAGGAAGTCACTTGAAAGGTCGGACATGGCTGCTCGTTCCCTCGCGTCACTGTCTCTCGGATTCGGTCTGGTGTCCATTCCGGTACGGCTCTTCTCTGCCACCGAAAGCAGCAGTACCGTCCGCTTCAACCTGCTGTCCAAGGATGGAACGCGCGTGAAACAGCAGTACGTGGCGGAAGACGATCCGTCGCGGATCGTGCCGCGTGCGGAGATGGTCAAGGGTTACGAGTTCGAGAAGGATCGCTACGTCATTTTTCAGCCTGCCGAATTGAAGGCGCTGGAGGAAGGCGCCAGCCACGCGATCGACATCGTGTCGTTCATCCCGGAAAAGGCGATCGATCCGCTCTATTTCGACAAAGCCTATTTTCTGGCGCCGGACAAGCGCGGCGGCAAGCCCTACAACCTGCTGCGTGCCGCGATGCAGCAGAGCGGCCGCTGTGCACTGGCCAAATGGTCCTGGAAGTCGAAGCAGTACGTGGTTCAGGTCCGGGCCCTGGAGGACGGTCTGGTGCTGCAGCAGTTGCTCTACGCGGACGAGGTCCGCTCCCTGGAAGACCTCGACATCGAAAAGCATGCGCCGTCGGCTGCCGAACTCAAGCTGGCACTGCAGTTGATCGAACAGATTTCGGCAGATGCGTACGAGCCGACGATGTTCGAAGACGAGGAAAAGAAACGCATCCTCGCTGCGATCGACGCCAAGATCGAGGGCCGGGAAATCGTGGCGGTCGAACAGTCGGAGACCACCGGTGGCGCCGAGGTGCTCGACCTCACGGAGATGCTCAGGGCGAGCCTGACGCGCAAGGCTGCCGCGACGCCGAAGGGGGCCGGCACCGCGTCAGTGTCGTCCCTCGTCAAGCCAGGGGCCGCAAAAGGCGCGAAGCGCGCACCCAAGGTGGCACCGCCGGAGGTCCCACCGGCGCGCGCGCGTTCGCGCAAGTGATGCCCCCGCGCGAGGCCGACAGCACTGCCTATTCGCAGGCCCGGCTGCGTCAGATGGTGGGGCTGAGCCGGCACGCCATCGCGCGGCTGGTGGAGCTGGGGTTCGTGAAGCCGACGCGGACGCCGGGCCGAGGCCTTCAATATTCGTTTCGCGATCTGGTGCTGCTGCGATCCGCCCAGGATCTTCGCAAGGCCGGCATCCCGACGCGGCAGATCCTGCGCGCCCTGCGAGAACTCCGCGCGGCGCTGCCACCCGACCTCCCGCTCGGCGAGCTGCGGGTGATGGCCACGGGCGACCGCGTGACAGTGCGTCGGTCGGGAGAGCCGCCGTGGGAGCCGGCCTCTGGCCAGATGGTGATGGACCTCAGCGTCCCTGCAGCGTCGGGCCCTGTGCCGCTCTCGGGGAAGACCACGGCGACTGCAGTGGGCGCCACGGTCGAAGAATCGATGTTTCTGGCCGCGGAGGCGCTCGAGGAAACCGACCCACCGGCCGCCGAGGCGGCCTATCGACGCCTCATCGCGGGGGCGCCGCAACACGTCAATGCCTATCTCAATCTTGGTTTCATGTACTGCGAGTCGGCACGGTTCCTGGAAGCTGCGGTGCTGTACGAGGCTGGCGCCCAGCACTGCGCCGACGACCCGTTGATTCACTTCAACCGCGGTGTCGCGCTCGAAGCCCTTCAACGCCGTGCCGAAGCCGTCGAGGCTTACGAGCAGGCCCTCCGGTTGCAACCGGAACTCGCAGATGCACACCAGAATGCTGCACTGCTGTATGCGCAGATGGGTCGGGACCAGCTGGCGATCAGGCACTTCAGTGCTTATCGCCGGCTGCAGCGCGGCGCGCCATGAGCTTTTCATCTCTGCAGGGGCGCCTGGACAACACGGAAAGCCTCAGAGTTGCCACGCCTGCATCCAGACGGTGATCGTGTCCAGTATCCCGTCGAAAACCTCCATGTCGGTGCAACCGCTGCGCCTGGGAACGTGGAACGAATGGTCGGCGCCGTCGACTTCCATGGCTGTGCCGCGAGACCCCAGACGAGCCATGCTTCGACGAAAGTGATCGG
>SEGN01000325.1 GCA_004211245.1 Variovorax sp. | reverse complement strand
AGAGCAACTTCGCTGGCTACTCGTCCGAGGACCTTGTCGGTCGCGTCAATCACAAACCACTCGTGCGTCACGTCAGCGGGCTTGGCGCTGAACGTTTTGGTCATGAGTTTTCTCTGTTGTAGAGGGTTTGTCGGGCCCTTTTCCACGGTCGGCGTTCCTCTGACGGGAATCTCTTAGGTGGGGATCTGACTCCTGCGCAAGCGGAAGTCGTGCTTCGCCGCGGGGCCACAAAAGCGCTGCGAAGCCTTCGATTATATAAAGAAATGGCCGCAGCGGGTACCATTCCCGGATGTTCAGTTACCGCCACGCCTTCCACGCCGGCAATCACGCCGACGTGCTCAAGCACACGGTGCTGATTGCCGCCCTCGACCATCTGCTCGAAAAAGACGCAGCGCTGACGGTGGTCGACACCCACGCGGGTGCCGGCCTGTACCGGCTGGACGGCGACTACGCCGGCACCAGTGGCGAAGCGGCCGACGGCATCCTGCGCCTGCTCGGGCCCAAGGCGCCCAAGCCGGCCGAGCTGTCGCCCGCGTTGCAGCGCTACCTGGAAGTGGTGGGTGCCTTCAACCCGAACGGCGGGGCACGTGTGTACCCGGGTTCGCCCTTCATCGTGCAGCATTTGCTGCGCGAGCACGACAAGCTCAAGCTCTTCGAACTGCACCCGACCGATTCGCGCACGCTCAGCGCGAACATCGCCCAGCTCGAAGCCGGCCGCCAGATCGCGGTCTTGCACGAGGACGGCTTCGGCAGCGCCACGAAGTTCCTGCCTCCGCCGTCGCGCCGCGCGCTGGTGCTGATGGATCCGAGCTACGAGATCAAGAGCGACTATGGCCGCGTGCTGGACTTCGCCGCCGAAGCGCTGAAGCGTTTCGCCACGGGCACCTACGCCGTCTGGTACCCCATCATTCCGCGGCCCGAAGCCCACGACCTGCCGCGCCGGCTCAAGACCATGGCCACCAAGGCCGGCAAGTCGTGGCTGCACGCGACGCTCACGGTGAAGTCGAGCAAGCTTCTGACCACCGCGACCGGCGAAACCAAGCGACCGGGGCTTCCCGCAAGCGGCATGTTCCTTATCAACCCGCCCTACACGCTGAAGGCCCTGTTGCAGCCCGCGCTGGAACAGGCCAGGGATCTGCTGGCGCAAGATCGACACGCGGCCTTCTCGCTCGACAGCGGCGGCTGAGCCGCCGCACCGGACCGCTCAGCGACGGCTTCTGGGATTCACCGGCTTGCTGCGCTGCGCCGTCGGGCGCGCGGCCGGCGGCGGCTGAGGCAGCGGGTCGGCCTGGTCGAGGTCGGCCACCACCCCGCCGCAGCGCTGATCCTTGCGGTGGATGACGGACAAAGCCACGGACTTGATGCCCATCGAGGTCAGCCCGATCTGATCGGCCGCAGCACGGCTGAGGTCGATGATGCGGCCTTGCGAGTAAGGTCCGCGGTCATTGATGCGCACCAGCACTTCGCGGCCGTTGACCAGGCTGCGCACGCAGACGCGTGTCTGGAAAGGCAGTGTCTTGTGTGCCGCCGTCAACGCCATCATGTCGAAGCGCTCACCGTTGGCCGTCTTCTTCTGGTGAAACTGGATGCCGTACCACGACGCGCCGCCACGTTCGAACACTTCGTTCGGCGGACCGTCGCCCGGCAATCCGTCGTCGGGCGGCAAATCGCTTGCGTCCGAACTGCTGAGGTCGTAGTTGATCGCCGGCACGCGGGAGCGCGGCGCCGCACCGGGTGGCACCGCGAGCCCGGATGGCAGGGGACGCAGGCGCGGACGGGACGGGCTCTCGGGCGAACTGCCTGCGGACGCCGCATCGGCCACCGCCGCGTCCGGCAACGGCGTGGTGCAGGCCAGCAGCGCGCAGCTTGCGACCAGGGCCATCGTCGCACGCAGGGACAGCATCACCCCAGCCGCTCCAGCACCCCCAGCGTCGCCTGCGACTGGTTCATCGTGTAGAAGTGCAGCGCCGGCGCGCCGCCCTGGCGCAAGCGTTCGCAAAGGTCCGTCACGACATCGAGGCCGAATGCCTTGATCGAGGCGATGTCGTCGCCATACGCCTGCAGGCGCAGCCGGATCCAGCGCGGGATCTCAGCACCGCAAGCGTCCGAAAAGCGCATCAATTGGGTCGAACTGATGATCGGCATCACACCGGGCACCACCGGAATGTCGAGCCCGAGCCTGCGGCTCTCGTCGACGAAGCGGAAGTACGCCTCGGCGCTGTAGAAATACTGCGTGATCGCCGAGTCGGCCCCGGCGCGCACCTTGGCGGCATAGGCTTGCAGGTCGGCCTGGGGCGAGCGCGCCTGCGGGTGCACCTCGGGATAGCAGGCCACCTCGATGTGGAAGTCGCGCCCGGTTTCGGCGCGGATGAAAGCCACCAGGTCGCTCGCATGGTGAAACTCACCGCCGATGCCGTAGCCGCTCGGCAAGTCGCCGCGAAGCGCCACCAGGCGCTTCACGCCCATCGCCTTGAGTTCGGCCAGTTGCGCACGCACGGTGGCCCGGGTGGCGCCGATGCAGGAGTAGTGGCTGGCCGCTTCGCAGCCCTCCTGCAGGATCTCGCGCACCGCACCGAAGGTGCCATCGTGCGTGGAACCACCAGCGCCATAGGTCACCGAGCAGAACTCGGGCTTGTGGGCATAGAGTTGCTCGCGCACCGCGCGCAGCTTGACCGCGCCTTCGGGCGTCTTGGTCGGAAAGAATTCGAAACTAAGGGGCAGCCCCATCGCCGGCTCCTGAAGCACCGTTCCTCCGAACGGCGTGAATGAAAAACTCGCGGTTGCCGTCTCCGCCCTCGATCGGACTGTCGAACCACTGCAGCACGCGCAGGTCGAGCGTTTCGCAGGCCTCGCGCAGGCGGGCTTCGACCACTGGATACATCGAAGCGTCGCGCACGATACCGCCCTTGCCGACCTGGCCCGGCTGCAGTTCGAACTGCGGCTTGACCAGCATCAGCAAGTGCCCGCCGTCGGCCAGAAACGGCACCACCGCCGGCAGGACCAGCGTCTGCGAAATGAACGAGAGGTCGCCCACGATCAGGTCGAACTCCTTGTGTTCCACGTCCGCGAGGTCGTCGACCCCGAGCGCGCGCGCATTGACCTTCTCGATTGCCGTCACCCGTGCGTCGGCGCGAATCCGATCGTGCAGTTGCCCATGCCCGACGTCGATGCCCACCACATGCGCAGCGCCGTGCTGCAACAGGCAGTCGGTGAAGCCGCCGGTGGACTGGCCGATGTCGAGGCACTGCAGACCCGCCGGATCGATGCCGCTCGTGCGCAAGGCGCCTTCGAGCTTGAGGCCGCCGCGCGATACGTAGCGCGACTCGCCCGCGTCGAGCAGGTCGAGTTCGGCGTCCACGGGCAGGTCGTCCCGGTTCTTCGCAACGGAACGCCAAGCGTCCTGCGCACCCGCATCGCGCCAGCGCAGTCCGCCCGCGATCAGACGGACGGCCTGCGAACGCGACGCGGCCAGCCCGCGTTCCACCAGCAATTGGTCGGCGCGCAAACGCGACCGATCAGTAGCGGTAGGTGTCGGCCTTGTACGGGCCGTTCTTGCTCACGCCGATGTAGGCGGCCTGTTCGTCCGTGAGTTCGGTCAGCATCGCGCCGACCTTCTTCAGGTGCAGG
>SEGN01000324.1 GCA_004211245.1 Variovorax sp. | reverse complement strand
AAGCAACCGGCACCGGGCCATTCGCACGAAGTTGCTGAAGACCTCGGCCGCGATGGGCGCCCCGCCCGAGTTGCACCACTTGAGCGAAGACAGGTCGGCGCGCTCGATGTCCGGATGGCTTGTGAAGGCGACATACATGGTGGGCACGCCAAGGAACACGCTGATCCGGCTGCGTTCGATCTCGTCGAGCGCTGCCTTCAGCTCGAAGCGTTCGTGCAGCACCAGCTCGGCGCCGATGCTGAACCCGAAGATCATGTTCAGCACCATCGAGTAGACGTGAAAGAGCGGCAGCACTACGAGAAAGCGCTCGGCGCCAGCTGTCAATGTGCCTGTGCTCAGGAGCATCGCCTGCAGCTGCGACACGGTCGCGCTCAGGCTCGCGTGGGTGAGCATCGCGCCCTTCGGGTGGCCGGTGGTGCCGCCGGTGTACTGCAACACCGCGACCGAACCCAGGTCGACGGCGGGCGGCACGAGCGGTGCGCTGTGCCGCGGCACGAGCAGGTCCGCGAAGCGCACGCGACGCGTATCCCACGCGATGTCGTGGTCATCGACGCGGTCGCCGGATCCGAACTCGTCATGCGCGCCGACGATCAGCGTCTTCAGGCGCGTGCTGTCGAGATACCCGTTCATCCGGGAGAACAGTGCTGGCGTGTCCAGCGTGACGATCACGTCGGTGTGGCTGTCGCCGATCTTGTGTTCCAGCACCGCGCCCGCGTCGAGCGGCGAGTAGTTCACCACCACGGCGCCTGCCTTGAGCACGCCGAAGAAGGCGATGAAGTAATGCGGCGTGTTGGGCAGGTACAGCCCCACGTGCGTGCCGGGGCGCACGCCCAGTCGCTGCAGGCCCTGCGCCATGCGATCGGTCAGGGCGTCGAATTCGGCATAGCCGAAGGTGCGGCCTTCGAATCGCAGCGCCGTGCGATCCGGCCAGCGCACGGCCGATTCGGACAGCAGGTGCGTGACGAGGGTGGTGCGCAGCGGCGCATCGACGTTCGTGCCGGGCGCGTAGCTCGGTGTCCAGGGATGATGGTGCATGGTCTCAGGGAGTGGAGCACCGCCTTGCGGCGGAAGGAGTCGACTGCGCGACTCGTGGTCGCGGGCCGCGCAGCATGCATACTCGCCCGCGTGCCAAATCTCTTTCGCATCGCACGCTTCGCCTCGGCGGCCGTTCTCGGCGGCATCGCCGCCTACTGGACGCTCCTGGCCACCCGCCAGGGGCATATCCTCTTCGACGCTCGCAAGCGTCCGGTCGTTCATCTGTCGGACGACTTTTCCACCTACTCCCATGCTGTGCCCGGCGGGTTCGTCCGGGGGTACGTCTATCACCCGCAGGGCGAAGCTGCGCTGCAGGATCTGCTCGTCTATTTCGCAGGCCGGGGCGAGGACGTTCGCGCCACGGCCGGCGCGCTGCACTGGTTGCCCGAAGGCTTCGGCTTCGCCGCCGTCAACTACCGCGGCGTCGCCGATTCCGAAGGACATCCGTCGGAGATCGCTTCGGTGGCGGACGCCGTGCAGTTCGCCAATCACCTGCGACGTGCCTTCCCGCATGCACGCCTGCATGTCGTCGGCCGGAGCCTGGGTTCTGGCGTCGCGATCCAGTTGGTGGCGCAACAGACCTTCGCGAGCCTGCAGCTGATCACGCCCTACGACTCGATGCTCGAAGTGGCGAAGAAGCGCTTTCCGCTCGTTCCGCTCGCGCTCCTGTTGCGCCACCAGTTCAACTCGCTCGCGCATTGCCGCGAAGTCGCGGCCAAGACCCAGGTGCTGCTGGCGGAACGGGACGACGTGGTGCTGCCGGAACGCTCGCAGAAGCTGATCGGGGCCTGGCCGACGCCGGTGTCGGTGCAGACCATCACCGGGTCGGACCATCACAGCATCATCGTTCTCGAGGCCACCTGGCTGCACCTCGTCGACTTCGCGCTGACGGCCGTGCTGCCCGAACCGCAGGCTGCGTAACCCGCAAAGGCTGCCTCAGGCGTCGCGTGCACCCAGATCGCGGGCGAGCCGTTGCAGCGCCGCTGCCGCGGATGGCGCGATGGCGGCGGACCGCGTGAGCATCAGGTTGAGGCGCTGCCCCAGGCCTTCCACCATCATCCCGCTGACGCGCTCGCGCAGCACGCCGGCATCGTCGTGCGTGCAGTCGATGGCCTTGCGTATGCGGTCGGCGTAGCTGCCTTCTGCCACGCCGTAGGCCACCACCGGCTTGCCCAGTGCCACCGCGTAGCCGACCTCGAACACCGTGCCCGGATCGGGTTCATGGCCGCGGAAGTTCACCAGGTTGGCGATCATGCCGTCGCATTCGCGAATGAGCCGGATGTTGCCCTCGTAGATGCGTTGCGCACGCTCGTCGTCGCTGCCGGTGAACTCGCGGCCCAGACCACCGTCGGAGGGCTCGACGCCGACCAGGCCGAGCCGCTCGCAGGCCGCTTTCAATCCGGCGAAGACCTGTTCGCTGTCGGGAAGGAAGACGTCGGGGCCGGCAAGGTAGATACGGGGTCGGGTGCGCATCGGCGCATTTTCGCGCGGCGCGCGATGCCCCCGGCCGGCATCAGCGCTGGATGAAGGCCAGCAGGTCGGCGTTGAACTTGTCCGCCTGCGTGGTCGCAATGCCGTGCGGCGCACCGGCATACACCTTCAGCGTTGCACCCTTGACGAGCTTGGCCGACATCAGGCCTGCCGCCCCGATGGGCACGATCTGGTCGTCGTCGCCGTGCACCACCAGTGTCGGCACGTCGATCTTCTTCAGGTCGTCGGTGAAGTCGGTCTCGGAGAATTGCCGGATGCAGTCGATCAAACCCTTGTGCGAACCTGCCATGCCCTGCAGCCAGAAGGCGTCGCGCATGCCCTGCGAAACCGCGGCGCCTTCCCGGTTGGCGCCGTAGAAGGGCGTGGCCAGGTCCTGGAAGAACTGCGACCGGTCGGCCTTCACGCCGGCACGGATGCGATCGAACACCTCGATCGGCAGGCCACCCGGGTTGGCGGCCGTCCTGAGCATGAGCGGCGGCACGGCACTCAACAGCACCGCCTTTGCGACGCGTTTCGTGCCATGGCGTCCGATGTAGCGCGCCACCTCGCCCCCGCCCGTGGAGTGGCCGACCAGAACCGCACCTTCGACGTCGAGCGATTCGAGCAACTGCGCCAGATCGTCGGCATAGGTGTCCATGTCGTTGCCCATCCAGGGCTGGCTGGAGCGGCCATGGCCGCGGCGGTCGTGCGCGATCACGCGAAAGCCGCGTTCGCCGAGGAAGATCATCTGCGCGTCCCACGCGTCGGCCGTCAGGGGCCAGCCGTGGCTGAAGACGATGGGTGGCCCTCCGCCCCAGTCCTTGTAGTGGATCTGTGTGCCGTCCTGTGTGGTGAAGCTGCTCATGGGTGCGCCTGCGCGTGGCTGGAGTGAACGAGGCGCCATGTTCCCGCCCCGGGGTTGCCGCCGCGTTTCAATGCGGACTGCGCAGATTTCAGTTGTAGTCGGCGTCGCGCACGGCAGAGGGCGAGGCCCCTGGCAGGGCCTCTGCGAGGCGTGTGGCAAGCTCGCGCAGCGCCAGCGGCTTGTGCAGCACGGCATTGATGCCGGTCTGCACCGCGCGGTCCATCAAGAGCTTGTCCACCTTGCCGCTCATGAGGATCACCGGCAGCCCTGGGCGCAG
>SEGN01000323.1 GCA_004211245.1 Variovorax sp. | reverse complement strand
GTGTACATCGTCGGCACGCCGGCGAACATGGTGATCTTCTTGGCCTCGAACTCCTTCATCACGGTTTCGAGTTCGAAGCGCGTGTGCAGCACGATCTCGGCGCCGAGCTTGATGCCCATGAGCATGTTGACGGTGAGCGAGTAGATGTGGAACAGCGGCAGCACCGCGAGCACGCGCTCCTCGCCGAGGTTCACGATCGGGTCGTCGCCGGTCAGGCTTTCCACGTACTGGCCGCAGGCCGCCGTGAGGTTGCCGTGCGTCAGCATCGCGCCTTTCGGCAGGCCGGTGGTGCCGCCGGTGTATTGCAGCGCGGCCACGGCTTCGGTCGGGTCGCCGATGTCGTGCGCCGTGTACCGGCCGTCGTTGTCGAGCAGCTGCGCAAAGCTCATGTGGTTGTCGTCTTGCGCAACGGGCGCAAGCATCTTGGCGGCCTCCAGGTGCGCGCGCGTCGGGCCCGGCGCCGCCGAGTATTCGCCGAGCGTGCCGACGATGAGCTTCTTCAGGCGCGAGCGGCCGAGCAGGCGCGCCATCTGCGGGTACAGCACGGCCAGGTCGAGCGTGACCAGGAAGTCGGTCTCGCTGTCTTCCACCTTGTGCTCGAGCACGCGTTCGGCATCGAGCGGCGAGTAATTGACCACCGCGCCGCCGGCCTTGAGCACGCCGAAGAACGCGATCGGGTAGTGCGGCGAATTCGGCAGGTACAGGCCCACATGCACGCCCGGCTTCACGCCCAGCTTCTGGAAACCGCTGGCGGCGTGGTCGACCATCGCGCCGAACTCGCGGTAGCTGATGCGCTTGCCCATGAAGTCGAGGAAGGGCCGGTCGGGCCATGTCGCGACGGCGTTGTCGAGCAGTTGCTGCACCGGTGAAACCGGCAGCGGTGCGTCCCAGCGCACGCCGGCGGGGTACGAGGAAGTCCAGGGATGGGGGTTCATGGTTGTCTCTCTCCTGATGTTGATTTTTGGGTGTGCGTGGCCATCGCGCCGACGAGCTGCGGCCACAGTGAAACGGGCAGGGCATGGCCCATCGTGGGCAGGCGCAGCAGCCTGGCGCCGGGAATCGCGCTGGCCACGTCGACGCCGCACCCCACCGGCACCAGCGGGTCGGCGTCGCCGTGGATCACGAGCGTCGGCACGCGCGTGTTGCGCAAGGCCGGCTTGCGGTTGCCGGACGCCAGGATCGCCGCCAGCTGGCGCGCCGTGCCGGCCGGATTCAGTCCGCGCGCGAACACGGCCCTCGCACGCTCGGCGTCGCGCGCTTCGTCGTCCGGGAACGGGTGCGGTCCGCGCAGCACGCGCCAGACCCTGGCGTAGTGCGGAATGAACGCGTCGAGCGTCGTCGGCGCCGGTGTGAACAGCACGGCCATGGCCTCGGCCGTGGGCGGCGGCAGTGTCGGATCGCCAGTGGTCGACATGATGCTCGTGAACGAGAGCATGCGCTGCGGGTGATGGATCGCCATTTCCTGGCCGATGGCGCCGCCCATCGAAGCGCCGACGACATGCGCGCGCTCGAGCGCCAACGCGTCGAGCAGGCCGGCCACGTCGTCGGCCATGTCGCGCAGTGTGTAGGGCACTCCGAAGGGTTGGCCGGCCATCGCCTTCATCATCAAGGCCTGCACGTCGGGGACGCCGGCTTGCGGGAACGATGTCGACAGGCCGCTGTCGCGGTTGTCGAAGCGGATCACACGCAGACCGCCGGCTGCGGCCAGGTGGGAGCAGAAGACCTCGTCCCAGCCGATCATCTGGGCGCCGAGCCCCATGATGAGCACCAGCGGCGTCGCGCCCGGCTCGCCGAAGCTTTCCCAGGCGAGGTCGACGCCGTTGGCCCTCGCGAGGCCGTGACTCACTTGCCGCCGCGCTTGAGCAGCTTGCTCACCTGTTCCACGTTGTCGTTGATGCGTTCGCGCACCACGTTGAAGGCATCGGCCTGCGACCTGGCGGCCAGGTCGGCGAGCTCCTTCATGTCGTCGAGCGCGCGCTTGAAGGAGGCGCGTGCCATCTCGTCGAGCTTCGCCAGGTTTTCCTTCGCGTCCTTGCCGGGCATGCCCTGCACCGCGCCCTGCCAGTCGGTGATCGAGGATTTGAGCATCTCGGTCTGGCGTGCGACCACGGCCTGCAGCCCCTTGTAGGATTTTTCGTTGGCCTCGACCAGCGCCTTCAGGTCCTTGCGGCCGTTGTCGAGCAGTGCGCTCGCCGCGCCCTGGACGTTCATGTCCTTCAAGCGCTCGGCCATGCCGGGAATGTTCATCGCCTGCAGCCGCTCCGTGACACCCTTGAACGGCTTGGCCATCGCGTCCTGGATGTCCTGCACCGGGTTCGCGCGCGGCGCGGCTTTGCGGGCGGCGGCGGTCTTCTGGGTCGCGGTCTTCTTGGTGGTGGCCATGGTTGCTCTCTCTGAGGGGTTGTGGAATCGGGCGGCTGACACGATACGCCGCTGCCGCCCGTTCGTGGGCCCCCGCCACACAGAAAACGCTTCGGGGTTTCCCTGCACTGTCCCCCGCGGGACTGGTCCGCTCAGCGCGCCGGCGCCACCGCGTCCGGCAATTCGATCTTGACTTCGAGCACCTCGAGATCGTCCTGACGCTCGAGGTTGACCTTGATGTCCTCGGGCTTGATCGACACGTACTTCGAGATCACGGCCACCAGCTCGCGCTGCAGGTCGGCCAGGTAGGCAGGCGGGCGCCCGCTGCCGGCGCCCGAGCGCTCATGGGCCAGGATGATCTGCAGCCGCTCCTTGGCGACGCTCGCCGTCTTCTTCTTTTCACCGAGCAGGAACGAGAGGAAAGACATGGCTCACTTCCCCCCGAACAGACGCTTGAAGAAGCCCTGCTTCTCGGCCTCGATGAAGCGCAACGGCCGGTCTTCGCCGAGAAAGCGCGCGACCACGTCGCCGTAGGCCTCGGCCACGTCGCTGCCCTTGTCGTGGATCGCCGGCACGCCCTGGTTGGACGCAGTCAGCACGCTCTCCGACTCGGGAATCACGCCGATCAGCTTGATGCGCAGGATGTCCTGGATGTCCTCGAGCGACAGCATCTGCCCGCCCGCCACGCGGTTCGGGTTGTAGCGCGTGATCAGCAGGTGCTCCTTGATCGGCTCGCCGCCTTCCATGGCGCGCTTCGTCTTGCTGCTGAGCATGCCGAGGATGCGGTCGGAGTCACGCACCGACGAGACCTCGGGGTTGGTGACGACCAGCGCCTCGTCGGCGAAGTGCATCGCCATCAGCGCGCCGGTCTCGATGCCGGCCGGCGAGTCGCAGACGATGTAGTCGAAGTCCATCGCGCTCAGATCCTTGAGCACCTTCTCGACGCCCTCTTGCGTGAGCGCATCCTTGTCGCGCGTCTGCGAGGCGGCCAGCACGAACAGGTTGTCGCACTGCTTGTCCTTGATCAGCGCCTGGTTCAGGTTGGCTTCGCCCTGGATCACGTTGATCAGGTCGTACACCACGCGACGCTCGCAACCCATGATCAGGTCGAGGTTGCGCAGGCCGACGTCGAAGTCGATCACCGCGGTCTTCTTGCCCGCCAGCGCGAGTCCCGAGGCGAAGCTCGCGCTCGTGGTCGTCTTGCCGACGCCGCCCTTGCCCGAGGTCACCACCACAATTTTGGCCATGGCCATTCCTTCTCTACTTTGTTGATGTGATCGGATCGATCACGA
>SEGN01000322.1 GCA_004211245.1 Variovorax sp. | reverse complement strand
GCCAGGTGCAGGCGATGGGCGTCGAGCTGTCGCTGCGCAACGCGCTCGAACCCTGGCACGTGATGGGCGAGGAAGGCGCGGCCGGCGGCACGGTGCGCTACGTGGACTCGTCGCTGGAGCGCATCGAGGTGCGTGTCACCGGCCTGAACGAGAGCCGCTACGTGGTCACGGTCAACGGCAAGGTGTTGCCGCTGCAGCCGACCGGCGTGGTCGGTGAATTTGTCGCCGGTGTGCGCTACAAGGCCTGGAACCCGCCGTCGGCGCTGCACCCGAGCATCGGTGCCCATGCACCGCTCACCTTCGACATCGTCGACACCTGGATGAAGCGCTCGCTCGGCGGTTGCCAATACTTCGTCGCGCACCCGGGCGGCCGCAACTACGAGACCTTCCCGGTCAACGCCTACGAAGCCGAAAGCCGGCGTCATTCGCGCTTTGCGCGCATGGGCCACACACCCGGCCTGCTGAAGACCCCGCCGGCGACGATCGAGCTGCCGGGCAGCCGCGAGTTTCCGTTCACGCTCGATCTGCGGCGATGAAGGTCGCCGGGCGTCGCTGCGCGTGAGGGCGATGTGAGAATCGACGGACCGTGGAACCCTTGAACGAATCCAGGTCGCCGGGCGTCGCTGCGCGTGAGGGCGATGTGAGAATCGACGGACCGTGGAACCCTTGAACGAATCCCTGTTCGGCAACGCCTCGCTGGAAGCCCCCGCGGCTTTGGCGTCGGCGCTCGCACCGATGGCCCAGTCGGGCCATTTCGACGAACTGCGCGGCGTTGCCACCCCGCTGAGCGCGCCCCGCCCCGGCCTGCCCGCGGGGCCCGGTGCCCTGCTCTACGACGCGGCCACCGAACCGCCGCTGCCGACCGCACCGGTCGACGCTTCGGAGTCGCCGACCAAGCCGCCGCTCGCGCCCGCGTGGAATCACTTCTTCGAGGAGATCGGCTCGGGCGGTTTCGCCGACCTGCCACGCCGCGCGGTGAGCCTGGCGCGCCAGATCCGCGACAACGGCGTCACCTACAACGTCTATGCCGACGGCGACGGCCCGCAACGGCCCTGGTCGCTCGACCTGTTCCCACTCATCGTCTCGCCCGAGAGCTGGGCCCAGATCGAAGCCGGCGTGCTGCAGCGCGTGCGCGTGCTCGACCGCGTGATGGCCGACGTCTACGGTCCCCAGCAACTGCTGGCCGAAGGCCTGCTGCCGGCAGCGCTGGTGCGCGGCCATCCGGGCTACCTGCGCGCCATGCACGGCGTGAAGCCGCCCGGCGACACCTGGCTGCACATCACCGCCTTCGACCTGGCCCGCGGGCCGGACGGCAACTGGTGGGTGGTATCGCAGCGTACCCAGGCACCCTCGGGCCTCGGCTACCTGCTGGAAAACCGGCTGGCGATCTCGCGCCAGTTTCCGCAGGCCTTCGAGGCGCTGCAGGTGCAGCGCCTGGCCGCCACCTACAGCGCGATGATGGACGGGCTGCAGGCCATGTGCCCGGCCGGTGCCCCGCCGCACATCGCGCTGCTCACGCCCGGGCCGTACAACGAAACCTACTTCGAGCACGCCTACCTGGCGCGCTACCTGGGCGTCACGCTGGTCGAGGGCAACGACCTCACGGTGCGCGACCAGCGGCTCTACCTCAAGACGCTGCAGGGCCTGCGGCCCGTGCACGGCCTCATCAAGCGGCTGGACGATCAGTACCTCGATCCGCTCGAACTGCGCCCCGACTCCACGCTCGGCGTGCCCGGCCTGCTGCAAGCCATTCGTGCCGGCAACGTGCTGGTGGCCAACATGCCGGGCTCGGCCTTCCTGGAGTCGCCCGCGCTGCTCGGCTTCCTGCCCGCGCTCGCCCGGCGGCTGATCGGCGAGAAGCTGCAGTTGCCCGCCTTGCCCACCTGGTGGTGCGGCGAGCGTGCCGCGATGGAGGCGGTGCTGCCGCAACTCGGCGACTGCGCCATCAAGCCGACCTACCCCGGCTCGGCATCGCACACCACCTTCGAAGCCGTGCTGGGCAGCCAGCTCGGCCGCCGTGAGCTCGACGAATGGGCCGGCCGCATCGTGCGCGAGGGCGACGCCCACACCGTGCAGAGCTACCTGCCGCTGTCGCAGATGCCGACCTGGGCACAGGACTTCGGACCCGGCCACATCGCGCCGCGCGCCATGATGCTGCGCGTGTTCGCGGTGAGCAACGGCGCGCAGTCGTGGCGCGTGCTGCCCGGCGGGCTGGCCCGGCTGGCCGGCAGCAATGCGCAGATCGCCTCGATGCAGCGCGGCGGCAGCAGCGCCGACGTGTGGGTGCAGACGCGCGGCGAGGTCGACCGCACCACGCTGCTGCAACCGCACGCGACGCCGGCGTCGCTGGCGCGCCACCGCGCACCTGTCACCAGCCGTGCGGCCGAGAACATGTTCTGGCTCGGACGCTACACCGAGCGCGCCGAGAACGCCGTGCGCCTCGCTCGCCTCACGCTCGATCTGCTGAGCGGCGAGGACCAGTCCTCGCGTCCGCTGCTCGGCTGGTTGCACCGGCTGGCCTTGCGCAACGCGCTGGTGCCCGAGGCGGTGCCGAGTGCGCCGCGATCGCGCCGCGTGTTCGAGCGCGCGCTGATCGCCGAACTCGGCAATTCCGAGACGGGCAAGAGCGTCGGCTTCAACCTGCGCTGCGTGCGCGAGGCGGCGGCCGCCGTGCGCGAGCGTCTCTCGCAGGACCACTGGACCCAGATCGTGCGCGCCGAAGCCGAATTCGTGCGGCGCACGGCCGAACAGGCTGGCGAAGTCGGCGAGGGCAGCTATGCCACCGGCGCTGCGCTGCGCTCGCTCGAAGCCGCCAGCGCCGCGCTGGCCGCCATGACAGGCGCCCAGACCGATCGCATGACGCGCGACGATGCCTGGCGGCTGCTGTCGATCGGCCGGCACATCGAGCGGCTCGGTTTCCTGTCGAGCGCGCTGGCGGCCGGCTTCGAGGACGGCGCCGTGCACGAGGTGCCCGGCTTCGAGGCCATGGTCGCGCTGTTCGACAGCACCATCACCTTCCACGCGCGCTACCAGCAGCGCCGCGATGTCGCCACCATGGTCGACCTGCTGGTGCTTGACGGCGACAACCCGCGGTCGCTGGCCTGGGTGACTCAGACGCTGCGCGGCCGCATCGCGCGACTGGCCGGCAGCGCACCAGGCAAGCTCACCGCCCTGTCGTACGAACTGCCCGACCCCGGCACGTGGACGCTCGAGAAACTCTGCGAGCCTGGCCCCGGAGCGCGGTACCCGGCACTGGTCCACCTGTTCGACACCTGCGAAAGCGCGGCCTATCATGTGTCGGATGCGATCGGCACGCGCTACTTCACGCTGACCTCCGAGTCGCTGCGCTCGGTCGGCGCCTGACCGCACAGCCTCCCATGCTCCTGCACGTCACCCACGAAACCCGCTACGACTACGTGCCGCCGGTCGAAACGGCGCAGCACCTGGCTCACCTGAAGCCGCTGGTCACGGCGTCGCAGAAGCTGGTGAGCCACACCCTGGCCATCTGGCCGGAGCCCGCGCAGCGCAGCGAGTCGCCCGACCTCTACGGCAACGCGCGCGCCTTCTTCGCGCTCGACACCACGCACGAAGAGCTCGTGGTCACGGCAGAAAGCGTGGTGGAGACCTCGGCGCCCGTGCTCGGCCCCGACGCCGCGCGCGAACTGCCGTGGGAGCAGGTGCGCGAGCGTTTCCGTTATCGCAAGGGCTCGCGCTACGACCCGGCTTCGGACTTCGTCTTTCCGTCGCCCTACGTGCCGCGCCACGACGATTTCGCCGCCTATGCCCGACCCAGCTTCGCGCCCGGCCTGCCGACCTTCGACGTCGCGATGGACCTGTGCCTGCGGATCTACCGCGAGTTCGACTACGACCCCGACAGCACCGAAGTCAATACGCCCGCGGTGGACGCGCTGGCCCAGCGTGGCGGGGTGTGCCAGGACTTTGCGCACATCATGATCGGCTGCTTCCGCACGATGGGTCTGCCGGCGCGTTACGTGAGCGGCTACCTGCTGACCCAGCCGCCGCCCGGCCAGCCGCGCCTGGTCGGTGCCGACGCGTCGCACGCATGGGTATCGGTCTACCTGCCCGGCCTCGAAGGCACGGCGCGGACTACGTGACGCTGGCGATCGGGCGCGACTATTCGGACGTGTCGCCGATGCGCGGCGTGCTGCACGGCGGCGCGCGGCACACCCTCAAGGTCGGCGTCACGGTGCAGCCGCTGGACGAGCTGCCGGCCGCGCGAGCCACAACGGTCACGGCCGCGCCCCAAACACAAACGCAATCGCAGTCGCAATCCTGATCGCGCACCGGGTCGTCGACGGTCCGTTAACCTCGGACACCCTTCTTTCATCCGGAGCGATTCACATGAGCGTCTACGACAAACTCACCCAACTTGGCATCGAACTGCCGCCCGTCTCGGTGCCCGCCGCGGCCTATGTGCCCTTTGCCAGGACCGGCAATCTGGTCTTCCTCTCGGGCCATGTCGCAAAGAAGGACGGCAAGCCCTGGGTCGGCAAGCTGGGCGAGAACCTGTCGACCGAAGAAGGCAGGCTGGCCGCGCGTGCGGTGGCCGTCGACCTGCTCGGCACGCTGCACGCAGCCACCGGCGACCTGAACAGGATCACCCGCATCGTCAAGGTGATGAGCCTGGTCAATTCGACCCTCGCCTTCACCGAGCAGCACTTGGTGACCAACGGCGCGAGCGAGCTGTTCGCCGAAGTCTTCGGCGCAGAAAAAGGCGCGCACGCTCGCAGCGCCTTCGGCGTGGCCCAGATCCCGATGGGTTGCTGCGTCGAGATCGAG
>SEGN01000321.1 GCA_004211245.1 Variovorax sp. | reverse complement strand
CAACGCCGCGGTGAACCCGTACTACGGGCCGCTGTCGGGCATCCCGGACGACGCCTTCTCGAAGGTGCTGGACGTCAACATCCGCTCCAATCTCTGGCTCGTCAATCGCGTGGCGCCGGGCATGGCCGAAAAGGGCAAGGGCTCGATCGTCATCATCAGTTCGATCGCAGGGCTCACCGGTTCGCGCGTGCTCGGCGCGTACGGCATCTCCAAGGCGGCCGACATGTCGCTGGCCCGCAACCTGGCACTGGAGTGGGGCAAGCAGGGCATTCGCGCGAACTGCATCGCGCCGGGCCTGGTCAAGACCGACTTCGCCAAGGCGCTCTGGGACAACCCCGATACGCTGGCCGGCGCGCTGAAATCGAGCCCGCTCAACATGATCGGCGAGCCGGAAGACATTGCCGGCGCGGCGCTGCTGCTGGGCTCCGACGCCGGCCGCTTCATCACGGGCACCACCATCGTCGTCGACGGCGGCGCCACCATCGGAGGGGAATGATGAATTACCAGGACATCACCGTCGGCGTGGCCGAGCGCGTCTGCACGATCACGCTGAACCGGCCGGAGCGCCTGAACGCCTGGACCCAGCGCATGGAGAACGAATTCCGTCATGCGGCCGAGGCCGCCGCGGCCGACGAATCGGTGCGCGCCATCGTGGTGACGGGTGCCGGACGCGGCTTCTGCGCGGGAGCCGACATGGACATCCTCGAGGCCGGCGCTGCCTCGGGAGGTGACGGCACTGCCGACTCCAGTGCGCTGGCGGGCCCGGACGCGGCCAGCGGGATCGAGCGCAACTATGCCTGGCGCTTCAGCTACCTGCTGCGGATTCCGAAGCCGGTGTTCGCCGCCATCAACGGCCCGATCGCCGGCATCGGCCTGTGCATGGCCCTCTTCTGCGACTTCCGCTGCATGGCCGACGGACAGAAGCTCACCACGGCCTTCGCCAAACGCGGCCTGATCGCGGAGCATGGCGCCTCCTGGATGTTGCCGCGGCTGGTCGGTCTGACGAATGCGCTCGACCTTCTGATGTCCGCACGCACCGTCGTCACCCAGGAGGCGGCAGCGCTCGGGCTGGTGACGGCCATGCCGGCCGAGGGGTTCCTCGCTGCGGTACAGAAGCGTGCCAGCGAGCTGACGTTCCATGCCTCGCCGCGTTCCATCGGCGTGATCAAGCGACAGGTCTACGACAGCCTGTTCCAGGATCTCGACGAGGCCTGGACCCGTGCGGACGAGGAGATGCAGGCGTCCTTCGGCAGCGAGGATTTCCGGGAAGGCGTGGCGCATTTCCTGGAAAAGCGCGCACCGGCATTCACCGGACGCTGAAACGCAGCCGCACGGCATACCATATAACCTATACAAAATCGGGCGCAGCTCGCACCCAGGTCGAACATGGACGACACCCACCTCAATCGAGAAAGCCTCAACGCCCAGGCCTATGCCCGGCTGTGCCGCGACCTCAAGGCCGGGCGTTTCGCGCCGGGCGAGAAGCTGAAACTGCGCGACCTCGCAGCCGAGATGGGCATCAGCCCGACGCCCGTGCGCGAGGCGCTCGCCCGGCTCATCTCCGAGCAGGCACTCGAGCAGGTCGGGCACCATTCGGTGCGCGTGCCGATCATGAGCGAAGCACGTTTTGCGGAGGTGCGGGAGCTGCGCCTGCTGCTCGAGGGACGCGCCGCAGCGCGCGCCGCCGAGCGCGCCGCGCCCGATGACGTCAAGCGGCTGGAGGGGTTGCACGAGCGTATGGCGGCGCGCCACGATGCGGGCGATACCGCGGGCGAGCTGCTGGAAGCCGAGCGCTTCCACATGGATGTCTATGCGTTGGCGGACGGCGCGCATGCAGCAGGGCGATGCACCTGCATGCCGATTATTCATCCGGGCCGGTTGCCGCAGGGCCGGGTTGCCGTCATCATCGCGGGCACAAGCCTAGCGCCGGTTCCCGGCGACTTCGCACCGTTCGCAACGATACGGAGACATGCCAGGATGATCGACTACCGCCAGGGCTCGCGGCCGCTGCACGACTACCTGCGCCACCACGCACGGGCGACGCCCGACAAGGCAGCCGTGATTTGGTACGGGCGGCGCATCAGCTACGCCGAGCTGGACGACATGAGCGACCGCTTCGCGCAGAGCCTGCGTGAGCGAGGCATCGCGCAGGGCGACGTGGTGGCCCTCTTCATGCAGAACTGCCCGCACTACCTGGTTGCGCACTTCGGCGCGCAGAAGCTCGGCGCCATCGTCAGCCCCTGCAATCCGGACGCGCAGGCCTACGAACTCGAGCACCAGCTGGCCGACCTGGATGCGCGTGTCGTCGTCGCGGGCGAGGAACTGGTCGGCATGGTGCTCGCCTCGCGTCCGCATCGCAGCGTGGAGCACATCTATGCGGTGCGCTACGGCGACATGTTGCCGGGCGTCCTGGCGATCGACGTGCCCGCGTCGATGCGCCTCATGCAGGAGGATGCGCCGCCGCTGCCCGCGGGCGTGATCGACTTCGCCGAGGCGCTGGCACAGGCGGGCCGACCTACGACCTGTCCTCGCTGCGCACGACGGTCGGCACCAGCTTCGGTGTCGGCCTCACCGAATCGCTGGCCGGGCGCTGGAGCCGCTTTGCCAACGGTTGCCTGGTGTACGAAGCGGGCTACGGCCTGAGCGAGACCCACACCTGCGACACGTTGATGCCGGCGGACGCCATCAAGTGGGGCACCAACGGCAAACCGGTGCCCGGCGTCGAGGTGCGCATCGTCGAGCCGGAGACCGGCGCCGTGCTGCCGGTCGGCGCCAGGGGCGAAATCCAGCTGCGCGGCCCCGTTGCCTACAAGGGGTACTGGTTGCGCACCGAGGCCACGCAGGCGCTGTTCTGCGACGGCTGGATTCGCACGGGCGATGTCGGCGTGCTCGACGAGGAGGGCTACCTGACCTTTCTGGGGCGCATCAAGGAGATGATCAAGGTCTGGAGCTACAGCGTGTTCCCCGAGGAGGTCGAGGCCATCCTCGCGACCCATCCCGACGTGCGCCAGGCCGCGGTGGTCGGGCGCCCCGACCCCGACCGCGGCGAGGCCCTGCACGCGTACGTGGTCTTGAAGAGCGAGGCAGCCGCCCGCATCGCCGTCGACCGCACCGGCCAGGCACGCGACCGGTCGGACCAGAAGATCATCGAATGGTGCCTGCGGCACATGTCGCACTACAAGGTGCCGCGCACCGTGATCTTCCGCAGCGGACTGCCGGCCTCCGGCAACGGCAAGCTGCTGCGGCGCATGCTGCGCGACCCCTTCGTGCCGGCAGCCGCCGGCTGAGATCGCGCGGCGCCGCGGGGATTCAGCGTGGCGTGGTGGCGCTCGCTGCGGCCCGGTAGCCGGCCAGTTCGTGCTTGGCGACCGCGTTGCAATGCACCTCGTCCGGGCCGTCGGCCACGCGCAGATGGCGCGCATAGGCCCAGAAGTTCACCAGCTGCGTGTCCTGGCTCAGGCCCATCGCGCCGAAGGCCTGCATCGCGTCGTCGATCACCTGGATGCAGTTGTTGGGCGCGATCACCTTGATCATCGCGATCTCCTTGGCGGCCACTTTGTTGCCCACCGTGTCCATGCGCCAGGCGGCGTGCAGCACCATCCATCGCGTCTGGTCGATCAGCATGCGCGCCTTCGCAATACGCTCGCGCCACACGCCCTGGTCGGCCAGCGGCTTGCCGAACGCCACACGCGACACGACACGCTCGCACATCATCTCCAGCGCCGACTCGGCCATGCCGATCATGCGCATGCAATGGTGGATGCGTCCGGGGCCGAGGCGGCCCTGCGCGATCTCGAAGCCGCGACCCTCGCCGAGCAGGATGTTGCCCACCGGCACGCGCACGTTGTCGAACAGCACCTCCGGGTGGCCGAACGGCGCGTCGTAGTGGTTGACCAGCGCCATGTCGCGCACGACCGTGATGCCGGGCGTGTCGGCCGGCACGATGATCATCGACTGCTGGCGATGCCGGTCGGCGTTGTCCGGGTCGGTCTTGCCCATCAGGATGAAGAGCTTGCAGCGCTCGTTCATCGCGCCGGTGATGTACCACTTGCGGCCGTTGATGACGTACTCATCGCCTTCGCGCTCGATGCGCGTGCTGATGTTGGTCGCGTCCGACGACGCCACGGCCGGCTCGGTCATGGCGAAGGACGAGCGGATCTCGCCGTCCAGTAGCGGCTGCAGCCAGCGCGCCTTCTGCGCGGCCGATCCGTAGCGCTCGATCACTTCGGTGTTGCCGGTGTCCGGCGCGCTGCAGTTGAAGGCCTCGGCGCTCCAGTAGCGCCGGCCCATGATTTCGCACAGCGGCGCGTATTCGAGGTTGGTCAAGCCGGCGCCGTGCGCAGTCTCGGGCAGGAACAGGTTCCAGAGGCCGGCGGCGCGGCCTTTCTGCTTGAGTTCCTCCATCAGCGGCAGGCCGGTGTAGAAGCCGCCGTTCTTCACGGCATTCAGGTACGACTGGTGCGCCTCCTCGGCCTGCCGCTTCTCGTTCGGGTAGATGTGCTCGTCCATGAAGGCGAGCAGGCGGCGGCGCAGGTCCTGGACCTTGGGGCTGAATTCGAATTCCATGCGTTGGTTTCTCGTCGTTGGCGGGACTCAGTCCCAGGAAAAAAGGCCGAGCGACACGGCCACGAGCGCCGGCTTGGCCTGGCCCTCGATCTCGACCGTGTTTTCGGTGCGCAGCAGGGTCCAGCCGTCGTCGCGTGGCTCGGCGGCCAGCAGGCGGATGTGGTTGCGCACGCGTGAGCCGGCCCGCACCGGCGACATGAAGCGGAGTTTGTCCATGCCGTAGTTGACCGACCGGGTCGGCTTCAGGTCGGCCAGCAGTTCGTAGGACGTGATGGGCAGCAGCGACAGCGTGAGGAAGCCGTGCGCGATCGGCGCCTTAAAAGGACTCTCCCGGGTGGCGCGCTCGACGTCGATGTGGATCCATTGGCGGTCTTCGGTGCATTCGGCGAACGCGTCGATTCGCGATTGCGGCACATCGACCCAGGACGACGTGCCGATGGACTGTCCGACGTGATCCTGGAGGTTGCTTCGGTTCAATAGGGGCATGGCGGGAGACGAAGGGTGGCGATGCAGCATCGTGCCGCGAGTTCGGGCTCGACGCACCACCGTTGCATGAAGACTTTTCATCCGCCGCATGCGGCTTCCTGATGCGTTGCGCAGGGCGCTCGCCGAACATGGGCCCCGCATTCATTTCCGAGGAGCACCGTGAGCGCCACCTGCGAGCTACTGGACGGCATCGCCGTCGTCACCATGGACACGCCGCCCGTCAACAGCCTGGGCATCGCCAACCGCCGCTTCATCGCGCAATTGGTGCGCGAGGCGCAGGACGATCCCGCCGTGCAGGCCATCGTGTTGACCGGCCGCGGCCGTGCATTCTGCGGCGGTGCCGACATCCGCGAGTTCAACCTGCCCGAGGCCACGATGGCACCGGACCTGATCGATGTCATCACGCTGATCGAAGCATCTGAGAAGCCCGTCGTCGCTGCGATCCACAGCATCGTGATGGGCGGCGGGCTGGAGTTGGCGATGGGCTGCCACTACCGCGTGGTGCAGACCGGCACGATGGTCTCGTTGCCCGAGGTGCGCATCGGCATCCTGCCGGGCGCCAGCGGCACGCAGCGGCTGCCGCGCCTCATCGGTCTGGAGGCGGCGCTCAACATGATCGTCACGGGCGACACCGTGATGAGCGAGGTGCTCGCGGCGATGCCGGGCCAGAAGCTGTTCGATGAGATCGTCGAGCAGGACGTGGTTGGCGCGGCGGTTGCACTGGCGCGCCGCATCGCGGCCGAACGACCGCTGCCGCGCGTGCGCAACCTGCGGGTCGAGCATCCGGCGCCGGATGCGTACCTGCAATTCGCCCGCAACATGGTGGCCGCGAGTTCGAGGAACTACCCCGCGCCATTGCGCTGCCTCGAGTGCGTGGCGCAGTCCACCCGCATGAGCTTCGATGCCGCGCTGGCCTTCGAGCGCGCCGCCGTGACCGAACTGGTCTGGACGGTGGAGAGCGCGGCGCTGCGCAACGCGTTCTTCGCCGAGCGGGCGGCGAGCAAGATTCCCGACGTCCCCGAAGACACCCCCAAGCGCGAGATCAGGAGCGTGGGCGTCATCGGCGCCGGCACGATGGGCGGCGGCATCTCGATGAACTTCCTGAATGCCGGCATCCCCGTCAAGAT
>SEGN01000043.1 GCA_004211245.1 Variovorax sp. | reverse complement strand
GGGTCGGCGCCTTCTTCCGCCACGTAGGAGCACTTGATCAGCGTGGCCGCCACCTCGGGCGTGCGCAGGCCGTTCATCTTCTCCATGCCGATCACCAGCGTGCGCTTCATGCGGCCGGCGGCCATGGCGTCGAGCGCGGCCCAGATCGCGGCAGAGCCGGTCGCGCAGGCGTTCTCGGTGCGCACGGCCGGCGTGTGGCGAAACGCCGGCATGGCCACCGCGGGCAGCGCGGCCGTGAAATCCTGGCCGACGAAGCCGGCGTTGAAATGGCCGACGAAGATGCCGTCGATGTCCTCGGGCGCCACGCCCGCGCTGTCGAGGGCCGGCTGCACCGCGTCCCGGATCAGTTGTTCCAGGTCGGCGTTGTCGTGCTTGCCGAACGGGGTGTGGCCCCAGCCGACGATGTGGATGTTGGCGGTCATGATGTACCTCTCGATGAAAGTTCGGGAACGGGGGAAGTTGGCGCCGGCGGCGCGATCGACGGCTCGCCATGTCGCTGCACCAGCGTCAATGCGAACAGACCGACGGCGCCCACCAGCACGCCGATGGTGAGCGACAGCACGGCCGCGCTGCCGCTCTGGAACATATAGCCCAGCCAGGTGCCGCACAGGAACGCCGCCACTGCCAGCACGAAGCCGCCCAGCGCAGACGCCGCCCCGGCGCGCTCCGGAAACGACGCCGCGATGCCGACATGCCCGCACGGCTGGTGGACGCCGTAGGCCAGCAGCGAAGTCCAGAGCGCCAGCGCGAGCGTCACCGCCGTGTGCTCGGCGAACAGCTGCGGCACGATGAACAGCGCTGCAGCGACGAGCGACAGCACCCCCGCGCGCCGCACCGAATGCAGGATGCCGATCCGCTTCATCCAGCGGCGGCACAGGATGGTGCCGATCATGTAGGTGAACGACGCGCCGCCGATCACGCCGCCGAAGGCGACACGCGAGACGCCGAAGGTGTCGATGAACAGATAGGCCGAACTCGAATAGAAACCGAAGTTGGCAGCGTAGCCGGCTGAATTCAGCAGCGTCCATGCCTGGAAACCACGATGGCGAATGACGATGCCGTAGCCGCGGAACAAAGGCCCGATCCGCATCGCGTCGGGACTGAGCTGCGGCACGGTTTCGGGCACGCGCAGCAGCACCAGCAACAGCGTCGCTGCGCCGAACAGCGCCATCGCGAGCAGCGTTGCGCGCCAGCCGAAATACGTGGCCAGCAACGCGCCGAAGATCGGAATCACCATGGTCATGCCGGCCAGCACCGTGAAGCGGTCGGCCGCCGGCCCCCAGAACAGCTGCGAGAGGCCGAAGCTGAACACCACCAGCGACAAGGTGAGCTGCACCACGCCCACCGGCGCGCCGTACTCCCTGCGGATCGCAGGCAAGGCAGACAGGTACAGGTCGGTCGCGATCGGCTGCACGGCGGTCAGCAACGTGACCATCAGCACCACCAGCGCACCGCTCATCGGCTTCGGCTGGAAAACGGGCTTCACCGATGGGTTCCTCGTGGCCGCGAACCCGGCTCAGGCAGGCAGCAGCTCGCGCTCGGCGAGCCAGCTTCGGATCAGCGTGGTCGCCTCGGCCATCTGCGCCGGCTGCCCCGCGTAGTAGTGCGTCGCGCCCTGGACGACGTGGAACTGCTTGTCCGGCGAGGCGGCGGCGGCGAACAGCATTTTGGGATGCGTGGCCGGCACTGCGTCGTCGGCGCTGTTCTCGATCACCAGCAGCGGCGCGCGCATGCGTGCCGCGCCCGTCAGCCCGTTGGCGCAGGTGTCGTCGAGCGACCACTGCGACAGCCACGAGCGCAATGTCGTGAAGCGCGCCAGCCCCACGGGTCCGGTGTTCACCGTCTCCGGATTGCCCATGTAGCACCAGTGCGGGCGGCGATCGTTCGCATCCAGCGTGGGGTCGACGAAGCGGGGGTCGGCAAAGGTACGGTGCACGATGAAGCCGCGTTCCAGCTCGCCGGTGTTGCGGCGCTGGAGGTCCTGCAGGCGCCCGCGCGCCCAGGCCGTGATGCGGCGCATGCGCGCCAGCTGCGCGGCACGGTAGCGTGCGATGTACTCGGGGCTGTAGGGTGGCTGGTTCGGATTGCGCTTGTCGTAGATGTCCAGTTGCACGTCGCGCGTGTCGGGGTCGAGTTCATCGGTCACCGACGGGTCGAGCGATTCCGACAGCAGGTGGGCCCGCGAGAGGTGGGCCGCCTGGTAGATCACCGCGTCGGCCGGAATGAGGCCTGCACCCTTGAGGTTGACCGGCTCGCCTGCCGGCGTCTCGGTGACGCGCGGATCCTCCGCCTCGGCCTGGTAGCTCACCGCGAGCGCGCCGCCGCCACTCCAGCCTACCAGCACCACGTGCTTGTAGCCCCATACGGTCTTGGCATGCCGGATGTACGCGCCCAGGTCCAGCAACACCTTCTCCATGATCAGCGCGGTGTCGTTCTTGGCATAGCGGCTGGCGGCGCACAGCACGTGCGCGCCGGTTGCGGCCATCGCGCGCGGCACCGGCAGCAGCTGCAACGTCGACGCCGGATGCATGAAGACGAGCAGAGTCTCGCTCGGATGCCCTTCGGGGCGAAAGCGGATCGCTTCGAGGTTGATCGCGCCCTGGTTGCCGGAGAAGCCGTAGGTTTCGGTGAAGGTCGCCTGCTCCTCGTACTGCAGATGCACCCATTCGGCCTGGACATGGAAGGTTGAGCTCATGCTTGCACTCTAGGCCTTGCACCGGCCGGGCGCAGTCCCCTCATGGAGTGACCGGGGCCGCCGCGCTCAGGGCACGAGCAGGACCGACCCCGTGCTCCTGCCCTGTTCGATCGTCCGATGGGCTTCGGCAGCCTCGCCCAGCGGGAAGCGGTGACTGATCGTCGCCTCGATGGCGCCTTCGCGCAGCAGCCCGAACAGCTCGTCGCAAGCGGGCTGGCGCGTGGCCGGCGTCGCCCCCCAGAAGCCGAACCCGGGCCGGTAGAGCGCCAGACATCCCTTCTGCGCGAGCAGCATCGGGTTGACCGGTGGCACGGCGCCCGAGGCATTGCCGTAGTTCACGGCCGCGCCGAAATGGCGCAGGCAGTCGAACGACGGGATGAAGGTGTCGCGGCCCACGCCGTCGAACACGGCCGCGACGCCTTCGGGCGCGAGCTTGCGCGTGGCCGGCACGAAATCCTCCTCGCGGTAGAGGATCGTGTGCGCCACGCCATGATCCCGCGCGAACGCCGCCTTGGCCTGCGATCCCACCGTGCCGATCACCGTGGCGCCAAGGTGCGCCGACCACTGCGCGAGCAGGCTGCCGACGCCGCTTGCGGCGGCATGGATCAGCACCATGTCGCCCGGGCCCGGCGCATAGCAACGGTGGATCACCACGGCAGCGGTCAGGCCCTTGAGCAGCAGCGCTGCGGCCTGTTCGTCGCTCACATCGTCGGGCAGGTGGATCAGGCACGACGCCGGCAGGTTGCGCTGCTCGGCATAGGCGCCGGTGTCCTGGAAGAACAGGCCGCCGGTGCCTGCATAGGCGACGCGTTCGCCGAGCTCGAAGCCGGTCACGCCCGGGCCCACCGCCTCGACCACGCCGGCCGCCTCGTTGCCCGGCACGATCGGGAACCCCGGGCCATCGCCGAGGTAGAAGCCGCCGTTGCGCACATTGATGTCGGAGAAGTTGACGCCGATGGCAGTGTGGCGGATGCGAACCTGCCCGACCCCGGGCGCGGGCAGGTCGATGTTCGTGGATTGGAGGACCTCGGGTCCGCCGTTCTCGTGGATGCAGATGGCTTTCATCGGATGAGTGGGGTTGGCGCAGGGATCAGCCGGGCTCGACCGCCAGCGGCAGCCGGTCGAGGATTCGCAGGGTGTTGATCGGCCGCCGCACCGGCATTCCGTCGAGCCTGAGCGTCCGGGCACGGCGTGCCAGTGCACCGATCAGGCATTCGGCTTCGAGCCGCGCGATCATCTGGCCGATGCAGACGTGGGCGCCGTGCCCGAAGGCGACCTGGCTGCCGGCCGCCGCGCGGCCGACGTCGAACCGGTCGGCATCGGCCCACTTGCGGGTGTCGCGGTTCGCGGCACCGATGAAGGCGGCGATCTTGGTATCGGGCTCGAGCGCAACGCCGCCCAGTTCGCACCCCTCGCGCGTGGTGCGGAACATCACCTGCACTGGCGACTCGTGGCGGATGGCCTCGTCGAACACCGTGCGCACGCGGGTCGGATCGTCGCGCAGCCGTTGCCACTGCGCGGGATCCTGCGCGAGGCCGTGCAGCGCCGCGCCGATGCCGCTGATGGTCGTGTCCATGCCGCCGCGCAGGAAGGAGCGCGTGAGATTGGCGGCGACGCCTTCGGGCAGCTCGCCCGCATCCTCGGCCGCGTGGATCATCTCGCCGAACCCGCCTGGCAGCATGGCGCTGCGCTTCATGCTGTCCTCATACCACTGCATGTAGGGCGCGGCGCGCGCGACTGCAAGCTGCGTGAGGTCGTTGTTGGGCCCGATCGCATTGAAATTCATGTCGCCGATGGCCTGCGCGTTCTCGCGCGGTATGTGGATCCCCACGGCCGGCGGAAACACCGACAGGATGAAATGCTCGGCCGCGTCGCGCATGCCGTCGAAGCGGCCTCGCGTCACCAGTTGCTCGGCCAGCGCCCCGGCGCTCTCGGCGAAGCGCTCGCGCCACTGCCGCACCACGACCGGGGAAAGGACTTTCTGCAACGCCGCACGCACCCGCGTGTGCTCGGGCGGGTCGACCTCGAGGATGGCGCTTGCGGGCCGCCAGTTGCCTGGCTTGCGGATGTCGGCCATGCCGGCCCCACCGGTGTTGGTGAACCGCTCCCAGTCGGACAGTACCTGCGCGGTTTCTGCATGGCGGCCGGTCGCGTAGATCCCGTAGCGCTCGAGCCACACCACCGGGCCCGCCTCGCGCAGTCGCTCGAAGAAGGAGTAGGGATCGGTCAGCGTCTCGACCGAGAACGGGTCGTCGCGCAGCGACGGAATGGACTCGACCGGGGTCATCATGTGTTCCTCTCAGTGGTGTCGCCGCGGGATGCGGGTCACTCCCCGACCGCCATCACGCCGCGCGGGAAGCGGCGCGCCACGAGTTCATCGACCAGCGCCGACGCGAAGTCCGCGTAGCCGATGCGGCTTGCGCCTTCGGCATCGCGCACCAGTCGCCCGGCATCGCTGCGCCAGCGGCCGGTTCGGGGCGACGGGCCGATCTGCGCAGGCGGGGCCACGCAGGTCCACGCGAGCGAAGCACCGAGCGCGTGCAACACCGCGACCGCGTCGGCGTGGGCCTCCACCTTGGGCAGCAAGGCGTGCGGAAAGTCCGGCGCATCGGCCAGCCGCTGGCCGGGTGCCGTCTCCAACATGCCCGCGCCGCCGACCGTGACGAGGCGTTCGACGTCCGCCTGTTCTGCGGCGCGCACCAGCACGGTGGTCAACTCGGCCAGCCGGCCCGGCGGCTGCGAGGCCGGCACGCCATAGGCGCTGACCAGCGCGTCGCAGCCAGTCAGCGCGCTGGCCAGGGCCGGCGCATCGAAGACGTCGACGGACAGCTGCGTCACCGGCGCGGGCAGGTCCGCTGCATCGCGCCCGGGCCGCAGCAACGCGCGGACCTCGTGCCCCTGCGCGAGCGCCTCGTCGACGACGGCGCGGCCGATGCGACCGGTGCCGCCAATCAATGCAATGCGCACGGCGATGTCCCGCACCACGCTCAGGCGCTGCGACCGAGGCCGGCGCGGATGGCGGCGCCCGGCGCCGGTGCGAGCAGGTTGATCTCTGCGCGCTGAACGACCGTGGTGCCAAGCCGCTCTCGCTGTTCTACCAGCGCAGCCCGAACGCCCGCATGCGCATCGAGCCGCACGCGGCCGGCGTGCCAGGCGGCAGCGTCGGCCCAGCCATACAGCAGCACGATCTTCTGCATGCCCGCACCGGCGGCCATGTCGAAGACACCGAGCACGCGGGCGCCGACCTCGCGCAACGCCGGCAGCCAGGTCTCGACCAGGAAGCGGTTCGCGTCGCCGTTGCGGCCGGGAGCGACCTCCTGCTGCACCAGCTCGTGCAAACCGCCGACGACGTCTTCCGGCGACGCATCGGGCTGCCACGCCGCATTGGGCTTCATGAAGAAAAGGTCGTGGCGCTCGACCATCTCGTGGCCTGCATTGGTCTCTGTGCGGATGCGCAGCCACTCGGGGTCCTGATAGAAGGCAGCCCACGTGGCCTCGCGCTCGGCGTAGTCGCGATAGGCCAGCAGGTAGACGAAGCGCGGCGCATCGGGGCCGGCCAACGCACTCCAGCGGGCCACGCAGTTGACGCCGTGGCGCGCGAACATTGCGGGCAGGTGGTCGCTGAAGCGGGAATGCACGTCGGCCATGCGCGCAGGCGCGACGGAGTACAGGCGCAGTTCGTAAATCATGGCGCGACCATAGAACGCGCCCCTCGCGCCGTCTGTCCCGCCGCAGGGGGGCATACGGCGAGGGGGCCCGCCGCCTAAGCTGCGCCGCATGAAAGCGATTGTTTCAGCGCCGGAAGGTGCCCTGCTGGCCGACGTTCCGGTGCCGCGGCCCGCGCCGCACGAAATCCTGGTACGCGTCAAGGCAGCCAGCCTCAACCGCGCGGACCTGGCGGGCCTTGCCGCGCGCGACGGCAAGGTGATCGGCATGGAATGGGCCGGCGAGGTGGTCGAGGTCGGCGCCGATGCCGGCGACTGGCGCACGGGCGACCGCGCCATGTGCACGGGCGCAGGGGCCTATGCGGAGTACGCCGTGACCGACGGCGGCCGCGCGATCCGCATTCCCGACACCGCCCTGCCCTACGACGAGGCCACGGTGCTGACCCTTGCGCTCCAGGCCATGCACGACGCGCTGGTCACCCACGGACGCCTGACGGCCGGCTGCGACGTGCTGATCCACGGCGCCAGCAGCGGCGTCGGCCTGATGGGACTCCAGATGGCGCGCCTGCTCGGTGCTCGCCATGTCTTCGGTACATCGAGCGCACCGGACAAGCGTGCGCGCCTGGCCGAGTTCGGCGCCACGCACGCGCTCGATCCGGGCGATGCCGACTGGCACCGCAAAATCGTGGAGGCCACCGGCGGCAAGGGCGTCGAGGTCGTGGTCGATCAGGTCACCGGCAAGAACTTCGGGCAGACGATGCAGACGGCTGCGGTCGGCGGACGCATCGTCAACCTGGGGCGCCTCGGGGGCGCGGACGGCAGTTTCGACTTTCAGCTGCATGCGTTGCGGCGCCTGGCCTACATCGGCGTCACGTTCCGCAGTCGATCGGTGGCCGAGGTCCGCGAGTTGAACGCCCGCATGCTGGCCGACCTGGGCACGGCCATCGGCGCCGGGAAGCTCAAGCTTCCGATCGACAGCCGCTACCCGCTGGCGCAGGCGGGAGAGGCGCTGGCCCACATGAATGCCAATCGCCATTTCGGCAAAATAGTCCTTACCCTCTGAGCGCCCATGCCCAACATCGCGATCGTCTACTACAGCAGCACCGGCCACACCTGGCAGATCGCCCGGGCCATCGAGGAAGGCGCGCAGGCAGCCGGTGCCGAGACCCGGCTGCGTCGCGTGCGCGAACTCGCCGGTCCGGAGGCCATCGCCGGTCGCCCCGAATGGCAAGCCCACCTGGAAGCGACGCGCGACGTGCCGGAGGCCACGCCCGAAGACATGGCCTGGGCCGACGGCTTCGCGCTCGGCTCGCCGACCCGGTTCGGGCTTCCGGCCGCTCAGCTCAAGCAGTACATCGACATGCTCGGCCCGCAATGGGCGCAGGGGCGCCTGCAGGACAAGGCCGCGGCCGCATTCACCGGCGCAGGCAATGTGCACGGCGGACAGGAGTCCACGCTGCTCGCGCTGCAGAACGTCTTCTATCACTGGGGTGCCGTGATCGTGCCGATCGGCTACACGAGTCCGCTCGTCAAGGCCTCGGGCGGCAATCCCTATGGCGTGAGCTTCACCGCGACCGGCGGCGCCCTGCCCGGCGACAAGCTCGCCGTCGCCCGCTATCTGGGCGAAAGGCTCGCGCGCGTGGCGCAAGCGCTGCGCGCATTGCGCCCCTGAGGCGCCAGGACACCGATGCCGACCTCGGGCCCGAACGATCCCGCCACCAGCGACGGTGGCACCGACGACGATGCTGGCGGCGTTCAGGCCGTCGACACGGCCGTGCGCGTGCTTTCCGCGCTGATCGACATGGGTGCGCCGTTGATGCTCAAGACGGTGGCCGAACGGGCGGGCATGCTGCCGCCCAAAGCCCATCGCTACCTGGTCAGCCTGGTGCGCAGCGGGCTGGCCGAGCGCGACACCGCGTCCGGCGGCTACCGGCTCGGGCCATTGGCGGTCCGCCTCGGCATGGCGGCGCTGCGGCACCTCAATGTCGTGCAGGTGGCCTCGCCCATGCTGGCCCAGTTGCGCGACGAACTCGGGTACACGGTGGCGCTTGCCGTGTGGGGAACGGGCGGCCCGACCTTCGTGCGCTTCGAGGAAACCAACGATGCGCTCATCATCAGCGGCCGGCCCGGGTCGGTGATGCCGATGCTCAGTTCGTCCACCGGCCGGGTCTTCGGCGCGTACCTGCCGCGCAGCCTGACCGCGCCGCTGATCGCGCGCGAACTGTCCGGTGTGCCGCACCCTGGCGCCAGTCCGAACAGGACGATCGCATCCATGCAGCCGGCTGCCGTGGAAGCACTGCTGGAAACGGTGCGCCGGCACCGCATGGCAAGGGTGCAAGGCGACCTCAATCCGGGCCTGCACGGCCTTTCCGCTCCTATCTTCGACCACGCGGGCGCCATTGCAGGCGTGGTCACGCTGATCGGCTCCGCCGGGATGATCGATACGCGTCTCGACGGACCGATCGCCACCGCCCTTGCGGCCCGCGTGGACGAGATTTCCCGTCGCATGGGATGGGAAACGGCGGGTTTGTCCTATCCCTCTTGAATTCCGACAGGCGTAATCTGATTACGCCCCATGAAGGGCACCCTTCGGACCGAAGAGTCCGCGCCGGCGCGCCTCGCGCGCCCCAGACAAGGAGACCACACGATGATGACCGTGACCGTTCAAGAGAGCGCTGCGGCCCGCGCTCCCAGCTATGAAGATGCCCTCGCCGGATTGGTCGATTCGATCGGCCACGAGCGTTTTGGCCCGGCGTTGGCCGACTACCTGCACCGGCTGTGCGGTGCCGATCACTTTGCCGCCTTCCGCCTGGGGCAGGGTCAGCTCAGCGAAGTGGCGGCGTGCTGCATCGAACCTGCGCGCACTGCGCGCGATCGCGTCGAGAGCTACGTCAACCAGGGCCTGTGGAAACACGACCCTGCGATGACGGAGGCCCAGCGTTGCGCCGACGGGCCGGCGCCGACACTGATTCGCGTGGACTTCAGCGACCGCAGCTACACCGACCTGCGCCCGCGCGTCTATCCCCATGTGCGCGACCGCGTGCTCCTGTGCGGCCGCAGCGCCGGCGGCGTATTCGGGCTGAGCGTGCTGCGCGCCGACCCGCACACGCCGTTCGCGACCGACGCCATCGAACAGCTCGGACGCGCGGCCGGCATGCTTGTCTCGCTGCTGGGCAAGCATGCCGAAGTCTGCCGCGGCCGGCCCGACGTGGCCCGGGCGCTCACGGCGCTGCGCGACATCGAGGACTGCGTGGTCGCCGTGAGCGCGCTGCCCCGCCGTGAAGCCGAGGTCTGCGCGCGCATCCTCTACGGGCTTTCGTCCGTAGGCATCGCGCTCGACCTGAGCGTGAGCGAAGAGACGGTCAAGACCTACCGCAAGCGTGCCTACCAGCGCCTGGCCATCGGCAGCGAACGCGAGTTGCTGACCTGGTACCTCGCGCGCTGGAGCCGCTGGAACGCCGAGCGGCCTTACGACTCGGCGCCGGCCCCGCTGCACTGAGCGGACCGCTGCCCCAGTCCCCCGTCGGGGGACTGACGCATGCGCCGGGCGATGCGCCAATAGCAGACATGCCATCGCGTAGCCCATGCCGCCGTACGTGCTCCGACTGATCGTGCAGGAGCACCGAGCCCTCGGCGCCGTGCTGCGCGCGCTGGACGAGCAGATCGCCCAGGCGCACCGGCCGGGCGCGCAGCCCGACTTCGCGGCGATGCGTGCGATGCTTTTCTACATGAACGAGGTTCCGGCCCGCGTGCACCACTCGAGCGAAAGCGAGCTGCTTTTCCCGTGCATCCGCAAGCGCTGCCCGGCGCTCTCGCCGGTGCTCGAGCGGCTGGAGACGGAACACGCGCGCGGCGAGAGCGCGGTGCGGGAGCTCGAACACGGCCTGATGGCCTGGGAACTGATGGGCGACGCCCGGCGCGAGGCGTTCGAAGTGCAGCTGCAGGCCTATGCCGACAGCTACGCGGGCCACATGGAAGTCGAGGAGCGCTACGTGATGCCGGTGGCGCTGGACTACCTCACGCCCGAGGACTGGCTGGAACTCGAAGCCGGTTTTCGCCGGCAACGCGCCCGGTTCGAGCCCGGACACGCCTGCACCCATCGGGCGCTGTTCGAACGGATCATCAACAGGAAGCGGATCACCGAAGCATGAAGCAGATAGACATTCCCGTCCTCATCGTCGGCGGCGGCGGTTGCGGACTCACGACCTCGCTGTTCCTGTCGCGCCAGGGCGTGCGCAGCCTGCTGGTCGAGCGCCACCCCGCACCGGGCCGCCTGCCGAAGGCGCGCTACATCAGCCAGCGCAGCATGGAGCTGATGCGCCAGAACGGCGTGGACGGCGAGGTGTATTCGCGCTCGATGCCGCTGGAGAACATCTCGCACATCCGCTGGTGCACGTCGCTCGCGGGCGACGGCGACCTCGACCGTCGGACCTTCTTTCGCATCGAGTCCTTCGGGGGCGGCTCGCTCACGCACTATGCCCGTGACAGCCCCTGCGAATCCACGTTGTATCCGCAGGTGCGCATGGAGCCGCTGCTGCGCGAACTGGCCGATGCGCAGGTGGAGGCCGAGGTGCTCTACAACCACCAGGTGCTTTCGTTCGAGCAGGACGAGGACGGCGTCACCGCGATCGTGGAAAACCGTGCCGACCACGAGATGACGCGCGTGCGCGCACGCTACCTTGTCGGCGCCGACGGCGGCAAGACGGTCGGCCCCGCCGTGGGCGCCACGATGTCGGGCCAGACCGGCCTGGCGCACATGGTCACCGTGTACTTCCGCGCAGACCTGTCGGCGTACTGGGACGACGACTACGCGATGACCACCTGGTTCGTGAATCCGGAGGGCGGTTCGTGGGCCAGCGGTGTGCTGGGACAGCTCGGACCCCGGCGCTTCGGCCGCCATTCGGAGGAGTGGATGTTCCATTTCAGCTTCCGGCCCGACGACCCATCCCGTTTCGAGGAAGCGTCGCTGTTGCCGCGCATGCGCGAACTCCTGAAGATTCCCGAACTGTCGCCCGAGATCATCGCGATCGGTCACTGGAGCGTCGAAGGCGTGCTGGTCGACCGCTATCGCTTCGGGCGCGTGCTGCTGGCAGGCGACGCCGCGCACCGGCATCCGCCGACCACCGGGCTGGGGCTTAACTCGGCGATACAGGACGCGCACAACCTCGCCTGGAAACTCGCCGCGGTCGTCAAGGACCAGGCGCACGACAGCCTGCTCGACAGCTACGAAGCCGAACGCCGCCCGGTGGCGGCCGCCAACATCCAATGGGCGCTCATGACCTTCCAGAACCACCAACTCACCGACGCAGGCATCGGCCTGGTGCGCGGCAACGCCGAACTCAGCCAGGCCAACTTCCGCCGCTTCTTCGCCAACGACGCCGAGGGCCGCACGCGCCGCGCGCGGCTCGAACAGATCATGCAGGTGCAGCGCATGGAATGGCAGGCGCACGACATCGAGCTGGGCTACCACTACGAACTGGGCGCGGTGGTGCCCGACGGCACGCCCACGCCCGAGCGAGACCCGCTCGGCCAGACCTACGTGCCCACCACGCGGCCGGGCCACCGGCTGCCGCACGCCTGGGTCGAGCGCGACGGCAAACGCCTGTCGACGCTGGACCTGGTTCATCCCGGCCGCTTCACGCTGCTGGTCGGCCGGCCCGACACCGGATGGGCGCAGGCCGCCAGCGCGCTGGTGGCGCGAGACGGCCTGCTGCTCGACGTCGTCGAGGTATCGGACACGGCCGCGGTCCGCGACACCGACCGCGCGTGGCGCAACCTGCGCGAGGTGTCGGCCGACGGCGCGATCCTGGTGCGGCCCGATCAGCATGTCGCCTGGCGCGCACGCGGTGCGCAGGCACAGCCCGAAGCGGTGCTTCAATCGGTGTTCGCGCGCCTGCTGCGCCGCGCACCCCGAACCGGCGCCACGCCACCCGGCACGCTCGCACGCGATCGCGTCGCGCTGCCGGCCTGACCCACGACAAGGAGACATGACCATGCAACGACGTTCCCTCCTGCGCCTGGCCGGCGCGGCTTCCCTCGCTTCGATGGCCGGCGTCTCGTCGGCCCAGGCGGCCTGGCCCAACAACCAGCCGATCAAGCTGATCGTGCCCTACCCGGCCGGCGGCGGGACCGACTTCTTCGCGCGCGTGGTTTCGCCGGGCATGGGCGAGGCGCTGGGCACCACCATCGTGGTCGAGAACCGCCCCGGCGCGAGCGGCATCATCGGTGCGACCGCCGTCGCCAGGCAGCTGCCGGCCGACGGCTACACCTTCCTGCTCGGCGACATGACCACGTACGCCGTCAATCCGAGCATGTTCGAGAAGATCAGCTACGACCCGTTGAAGGACCT
Source organism: Variovorax sp. (assembly GCA_004211245.1). GTDB lineage: Bacteria > Pseudomonadota > Gammaproteobacteria > Burkholderiales > Burkholderiaceae_C > Variovorax. The sequence continues at coordinate 10,127 of SEGN01000043.1, read as the reverse complement.
GGCCCCCGTCACCATGACCGCCAAGTTCGACTTCATGCTGGTCGTCAATCCCAACGTGCTGCCCGTGAACAACGTGCAGGAACTGGTGGCGCTCGCGGCACGCACGCCGGCCGGTATCAGCTATGGGTCGCCCAGCGTGGGGACGACGCACCACCTCGCCACCGAACTGCTGGCGCGCGATACCGGCATGAAGCTGGTCGCCATCACCTACAAGGGCGGCGGCCCCGCCGTACAGGATCTGCTCGGAGGCCAGATCGGCTTGATGTTTCTCGATCGCGCGACCGCCAGGCCGCACCTGGAGTCCGGCAAGCTGCGCGCGATCGCCGCCGCAGGCGCGCGCCGGATCGCGGCCTACCCGGACGTGCCGACGCTCGCCGAATCGGGCATCAAGGGCTTCGAGGTCGAAGGATGGCAGGGATTCACCGTGCGCACGGGAACGCCGCAGCCTGTCATCGCGGCGCTGAACGCAGCCTATGCGAAGGCGATCGCCCCCGCCGAGATTCGCAGGAAGCTCGGCGAGGCGGGCATCGACACCGTGGGCGGTCCGCCGGAGCAGTTCACGGCGTACATCCAGTCCGAGACCACCAAGTGGCGCACGGTGATCCAGTCACGCGGCATCAAGGCCGAGTGAGCGGACAGCCTCAGGCCGCTGCGGCCGCACGGCCGAAGTAGTGGTCCGCGATCACCGGGTCGTCTGCCAGCGCGGCAGCCTCGCCCTGGTGAACGATCCGGCCCTGCTCGAGCACCGCGGCGTGGCGCGCGGTCTGCAGCGCCAGCTTGGCGTTCTGCTCGACCAGCACGATGGTCAGGCCGGCGCGATTGAGCTCGACCAGCGCGCGGAACACTTCCTTGATGATCACCGGGGCGAGGCCCAGGCTGGGCTCGTCGAGCAGCAGCACCTTGGGCCTGCCCATGAGGGCGCGGCCGATCGCCAGCATCTGCTGCTGCCCCCCCGACAACGACCCCGAAAGCTGGTCGCGGCGCTCGAGCAGCACAGGAAAGAGCGCATGCACTTTTTCCAGATCCTGCGCGTCGCTGCCGCGCACGCCCGCGGCCTGCCGTCCCAGCGCCAGGTTCTCCGACACCGACAGCGGCGCGATGACGCGTCGGCCTTCGGGCACCTGGATGATTCCCGCACGCGCGCGCTTGTGGGCGGACTGCCGGCCGAGCGGTTCGCCTTCGAACAGGATCTCGCCCTGCGCCGGGACGATGCCCGAGATCGCATTGACGAGACTCGACTTGCCCGCTCCGTTGGGGCCGATCAGCGCGAAGATCTCGCCCTGCTTCACGCTGAGGCTGACGCCGCGCAGCGCCTGGATGCCACGGTAGTGGACGTCGAGATTGCGGATTTCAAGCATGGTCGGCTGTTTCCTCTAGGCGCCCAGATAGGCTTCGACCACGCGCGGATCGCGGCCCACGGCATCGGGTTCGCCTTCGGCGATGAGCCGTCCCGAGGCGAGCACGTAGATGTGTGCGCACAGCGACATGACGAAGCGCATGTTGTGTTCGATCAGCAGCACCGCCACGCCTTCCTCGGCCACGCCCCGGAAGATGCCGGCCAGGCTCTCGGCCTCGGTGTCGTTCATGCCGGCCACCGGTTCGTCCAATAGCAGCAGGCGCGGCTTGGTGGCCAGCGCCCGCATCATCTCGATGCGCCGCTGGTGGCCGTACGACAGGGCACCGGCGCGGTGCTCGGCCAGCTGCGCCATGCCGAAGCGTTCGAGCAGTGCCATCACCTCTTCCCTCAGTCGCCGCGTCTCGGCCCGGGCCGACGGCAGGCCCAGCAGGTTGGCGACGACGCCGGTTTTCTCGTGCCGGTGAAAACCCACCAGCACGTTGTCGAGCACGCTCGCATCGGGCACCAGCCGGATGTTCTGGAACGTGCGGGCCACGCCGGCGCGCGCCAGCGCGGGCGCCTCGGCGCGTGAAACGTCCTCGCCGCCGAGCAGCACGCGGCCCGACGTCAGGTGAAGCAGGCCGGTGATGAGATTGACCACGGTGGTCTTGCCGGCACCGTTCGGCCCGATGAGGCCGGTGATCTGTCCGGCCGGCACCTGCAGGGTCAGGCCATCGACTGCGGGCACGCCGCCGAAATGACGTGCCACGTTCTCGAGTTGCAGCGTCGCATCGATGGCGCGGGCCCGGTCGTGCACCGCGGCATCGGTCCGCAAGGCACCCGGTGCCGCCGCGTGCAGGGGCGAATGAATCACGGCGCTCACGATGCGGCTCCTGCCGGACGGGCGATGGCGGCGCTTCGCGCGGCCGCACGGCGCAGGCGGCGATCACGGGCCAGCGCGATCAGCGTGTCCGCCACGCCGCGCGGGAGGTAGACGATCACCAGCATGAGCAGGATGCCCTGCACGACGTTGCGATATTCAGCGAACACGCGGAACAGCTCGGGCAGGGATGTCAGCACGATCGCGCCGACCAGCGCGCCCCAGACGGTCGTTCGGCCGCCCAGCACCACCATCGCCAGTGCCGCGACCAGCAGGCCGAAACCGTAGTCGCCCGGCGTGATCGCGTAGCTGCTGCAGGCATGCAGGCCGCCCGCCAGGCCTGCCAGCGCGCCGCTGATGATGAACGCCAGGCGCTGATGACGCGGCACCGAGATGCCGAGCGACACCGCCACCGTCTCGTCTTCGCGGATCACGTCCAGCGCGCGGCCGAAGCTGTAGCGCCCCATGGCCACGAGCAGCGCGATGACGATCGCCACCACGATGGCCAGCGTGCCCGTGCCGACGACATGCGGTATGCCGCTGATGCCCAGCGCACCGTTGGTGAGGCCCGTCCAGTTCTGCGTGGCCGACAGCACGATCTGCACGAACGCCAGCGTCGCCACGGCCTGGAACACGCCGCGCAGCCGCGCCAGAGGCAGTGCCAGCAGCGTGCTGGCCAGCGTGCCGAGCGCCATGCCGACCGCGATGGCGGCAGCCGGCGGCCAGCCGGCCTTGGTGATGAGGATGGCGGAGCCATACGCACCCAGCGCCGCGAAGCCCGCGCTCCCCAGGGAAAAAACGCCCGCTCGCAGCACGATGTACTGGCTCATCGCGAGCAGCATGTTGACCAGCATGTGGTCGAACAACGACTGGTAGGTGAAGAAGAAATTGCTCATGCCCGTTGCACCCGCATGGCAGCCGTGGGTTGCCCGAACAGGCCGGTCGGCCGCACCACGATCACCACGAACAGTGCCATGAACACGATGGCTTCCGCCACGCCGGAGCCCACGTACGCAACGGCCAGGGTCTGCACCACGCCGATCAGCATGCCCGCGATCAGCGCGCCGGGGATGCTGCCCAGACCGCCCAGGATGATGATCACGAAGGCGCGCAGCAGCAGCGGCTCGCCCATGGTGAAGTGCACCGAATTGAAGACCAGGCCGATCAGCACGCCGGCCATGCCCGCCAGCGCGCCCGAGATGAAGAACACCTGCATGTTCACCGGGCCGGGGTTGATCCCCAACAGCCGGGAGGTCTGCTCCGAATAGGCCACCGCACGGATGCGCTGGCCGAACCCGGTGCGATAGAGATACCAGACCAGGGCGAACACCATGACCACGACCAGCGCGATGATCACCAGCTGCAGCAGCTGGATGCGCAGCCCCAGCACGTTGAAGATCACCACCGGGAAAGCGTCGAACGGAAACCGCAGGATGGCCGTGTTGGAGACCTTCTGTGCCAGCGCCAGCAGCACCAGGTCGGCGCCGATCGACGACACGATGGCCGAGAACTCGGGCGCGTTGCGGCGCCGCAGCGGCCGGAAGGCGACGATGTCGAGCACCACCGAGATCAACCCGCCCGCCACCATGCCGAACAGCAGCGCCACGTAGATCGGCGCGTCCAGTGCCAGCACCGCATAGAGCCCCGCGAACGCGCCCCACATGAAGACCGACCCGTGGGCCATGTTCATGATGTGGTTGACTCCGAAGAGCAGCGTAAAGCCCAGCGCGAACAGGCCGTAGACGCTGCCGACGACAATCCCGTTGATCAGTTGTTGCATCAGCATGCGCGGCAGGATATGAGGCCTGGGCTGCCCGGTATGTCCCCCCGAACGGGGACGCAGGTCCCCGCTGCGCCCGCCGCGTCCCGCCCCAGGGGGACAGACCGTGCGCCGCGCCCCGAATAGCCTGACGAGAAGCATCCAGCAGCGCCAGCGGTCCGTTGACCGCAGCGAGCGAGCGGTTCGATCCGTTCGAGCCCGGATACGTCGACGATCCCTATCCGCTGCTCTCCGAACTGCAGTCGACCGAGCCGGTGTTCTTCGCGCCGTCGATCGGATCGTGGGTGGTGACGCGCATGGCGACCGTGCGCGCGGTGCTGCGCGACACCCGGCGCTTCTCGGCACGCATTGCATCGGACCCGTTGACGCCGCTGTGCCCGCACGCGCGCGCCGTCATCGCGGCGTCGGACTTCGACGTCCCGCCGCTGCTCGTGAACAACGATCCGCCGACCCATCCGCACTACCGCGCCTTCTTCGGCGCGCCGCTGGTCCGCGAGCGCATCGACGCACTGGCGCCGTTCATCCGCGAAACGGTGGACGACCACCTCGACCGATTGACCGCAGGGCCCAGCCCGGCCGATCTGGTGGCAGGCCTGACCTGGGATGTGCCGGCGCTGGTGCTGATGCGCCTGATGGGCATTCCCTCCGAGGACGTGCATCAGGTCAAGCAGTGGGCCTCCAGCCGCGTCGTGCTGGGCTGGGGCCGGCCGACCGAGGACGAACAGGTCCGGCTTTGCAACGGGGCGGTCGACTACTACCGGTACGCCGTCGAGTTGGTGCGTCGCAAGGCCGAGGCACCGGGTGACGACTATGTGGGCGAGCTGATCCGCGCCCGCGATGGCGACGACAGCCGAGCCACGCTGCACGAGATCGCGGCGGTCTGCTTCAACCTGTTGTTCGCCGGGCACGAGACCACGTCGAGCGCGGCGGCGAACCTCTTCAAGGCCGTCGTGGCCGACCGGCCGCTCTGGCAGGCCCTGTGCGAGGGCCGCCAGGCCGGCATGCCGGTGATCGAGGAATCCTTGCGGTTCGACCCGCCCGTGCAGTCGTGGCGACGCCAGGCCCTCGAGGACGTGGAACTCGACGGGGTCGTCGTGCCGGCCGGTGCGCGGCTGCTGTTGATGTTCGCAGCGGCGAACCGCGACCCCGCGACCTTCGCGTCGCCGGAAGCGTTCTGTCCGGGCCGGCGCAACGCGCCGCAGCTGGTGTCCTTCGGCGCCGGTGCGCACTTCTGTCTGGGCGCACCGCTCGCGCGGCTCGAACTGCAGATCATGCTGGAGCGCGTGACAGCGCGGCTGCCCGGGCTGCAACTGGCCGAGGAGCAGATCTTTCCTTACACCCCCAACACGTCGTTCCGGGCGCTTGGCCGCCTCATGGTGCGTTGGTAGTCGCCCCCATTCGGAGCATTCATTGAAATTCCCCCGCCTTCCCGTCGACGACGAACTCGAGATCCGCTCGCTCTTCGCACGCTACGGTCATTGGGCCGACGCGGGCGACGAGCGCTTCGTCGAGCTGTTCACGCCCGACGCCACCTGGACCCGCGCGAATTCGCCACCTGCTTCGCAGGGCGGCTCGGGACTGCCGCCCGAGACCATACAGGGTCGCGACAAACTGGGCGCGCTGATGGTGGACATCATGCAGAAGAAATTTCGCCAGCGCATGCATCACCAGTTCAGCGACTTCTATGTCGAACCCGGCGACGGCGCCGACGACGCCATCGGCCATGCACGCGCACTGATCACCGACTGGCGCGAGGGCGCCGGAAAGATCGCGATGTTCGGCATGTACACCCTGCGCTTCAGTCGATCCGCGGAGGGCTGGCGCATCAGCGACGCGGTGGTGCGCGTGCGCCCCGACTGAACGACCCCCAAGACCTCCAGGAGTTCTCCATGCAAGCCGAAGCCATCCGCATCGACGCCCCCGACGCCCCCGTGATCGACGAGGATCCGTTTTCCGACGAGAACATCGCCGACCCGTACCCGCTCTTTGCGCGCATGCGCGAAATGGCGCCGGCCGTCTTCGTCAAGCCGCACGGCTACTACGCCGTGACGCGGCACGACGAAGCGGGCATCGTCATCAGCGACTACGAGCGCTTCTCGACGACGGGCGGGGTCGGCATGAGCGACATCCGCAAGCCCGGCGCCTGGCGTCCGCGCAGCCCCATCACCGAGATCGACCCGCCCGACCACAGCCCCGTCCGGGCGGCCCTGCAGAAGATCCTGTCGCCACTGGTGGTCAAGACCTGGCGCGAACGCTTCGCCGAGCGCGCCGAGGAAGTGGCGGAGGCGGCCGTCTCGCGCGGCGAGGTCGACGGTGTGGCCCACATCACCGAAGCCTTCGTGCTGAGCGTGTTCCCCGAAGTGCTGGGCGTGTCCGTGCCGCCGGAGCGCATCAAGCAGACCGGCGAACTCAACTTCAATCAGCTCGGCCCCAACAACGCGCGGCTGCATGCCGCCATGGCCAGCACCGCGCCGATCATGGAGTGGTATGCCACGACCTTGCAGCGCGAACACATGCTGCCGGGCGGCTTCGGCGAAAAGATCTACCAGGCGGAAGACGCCGGCGACTTCGCACCCGGCACCGCGCCGCTGCATGTGCGCACCTTCTTCCGCGCCGGCGTGGACACCACCATCGCGGGCATCGGCTCGACGCTGATGTACCTGTCGCAGAACCCGGACCAGCTCGCCCAGGTGAAGGCAGACCCGACGAAGATCAAGAACGCCTTCGAAGAGGCGCTGCGGCTGGAGGCACCGGCCCAGGTGATGTTCCGCGTGACGACCCGCGACGTGGACCTCGGCGGCGTCAGGCTGCGCGGCGACACGAAGGTGGGCTTTCACATGGGCGCGGCCAACCGCGACCCCCGCAAGTGGGCATCGCTCGTTCGGCACCGGCGCGCACGTGTGCATCGGCCAGATGATCGCGCGCGCCGAGGCCGAGACCATCCTCGGCGCCCTGCTGCGCCGCGTGAAGGCGATCGAGCCGACCGGCACCCCGCGATGGCGGCAGATCAACACGCTGCGCACCCTCGACACCTTGCCGCTGCGGCTGGTGCCCATCTGAAGACACAAGGAAATACCATGCAACTCACTCCCCCGGCCGCCACGATGGAGGAGCGCCTGCGGCGCATAGAGGACTACCTCGAAATCCAGCAGTTGATCGCCGCCTACGGCCCCGCGGCCGACAGCTGCAACATGGAGGAGATCATGCGGATGTGGCACGAGGACTGCGTCTACGACGTCGGTGGCATCGACCACTATGCGGGGCACGCCCGGTTGAAGCAGGCCTACGAGATCGACTTTCACCTGAACATCGTGAAGCAGGGTTCGGCGCATGCCTGCACTGCGCCGCACATCGTGATCGAGGGCGACAAGGCCACTGCGACCCACTACGGAACGCTGTTCACGCGCCAGGATGGCCAGTTCGTGCTGTTGCGTCTGACCGCGTCACGCTGGGACCTGCAGCGCTTCGACGGGCAGGGCTGGCGCGTGATGCAGCGCACCAACCGGCTGCTGGACGGCAGCCCAGAGGCGCTTCAGATCCTGACCGAAGTACAACAGCCGCCGTCGCGCGCGACCGTCGGCAAGGCCGCGCACTAGCCGAGAGTGAAAGAGGGGCAGATCCTGCCCCTGCAGCTCATTTCTTTGCAGCCTCTGTGCGATAGACCGCCAGGACCGAAGCCGGGTCCGCGATGCCTTTCGTCCTGGCGCCCGCGGCCCAGTCGGTTTCGCTGGATTTCAGCTTGTCCTTGAATTGCGCGAGCACCTCCGGACTCAACTCCTGGATGGTGTAGCCCGCCTTGCGCATGGCGTCGTAGGCTTCGTTGTTGACCTTCTGGTAGGCGTCTCCGAAGCGTTGCGCGAGCTTTTCGCCGGAGATCGCGCGAATCGCAGCCTGGTCCTTCGACGAGATCTTCGCCCACACGTCCGGATTGATGATCATGGCCTGGCTCACGCCGACCAGCCCCCCCGGCACGATGGTGAAGTGCCGCATCAGCCCCAGCGCGTTGGTGCTGACCACCGTCTCGGGGATCATCAGGCTGCCGTCGATGGCACCCGACGACAGCATCTCGAAGGCTTCCGCCGACGACTTCAGGATCGGCACGCCGCCCAGCGCCGTGACCTGGCGTGTGGCGATGTCGCTGGCCGTGCGCAGCTTGAGGCCCTTGAAGTCCTCCAGCGTCTTGACCGGTCGGGTGCGCGTGGCCACGTGAACCGGTGGCACGGCCCACACGCCCAGCAGTTCCGTGCCCTTGAACTCGTTGACCTTGCTGAAGTGCGTCGCGTAGGTACGGTGGAAGGCGGCACTCATGCCGGCGCTGTCCCCACTGAATGGCAACTCGCCCATCTCGGCCAGCTTGAAGCGCCCGGGCGTGTAGCCCACCACGATCCAGCTCATGTCGGCCAGGCCGTCGCGCACCACGTCGAACTGCGACTGCGGCGTGCCGACTGTCTTGGGCAACACCTCGACCTTGACCCGTCCTTCGGTGACCGTCTCGATCTCCTTCAGGTAGGGCACCACCGGACCGGTATAGACCCAGTGCGTGGCCGGCACCCACGAGGAGTATTTGATGGTCACGGTCTGGGCCGTGGCGAACGCACTGCCCAGCCCCAGGGCGAGGGCGGGCAACAGGCGGGTCCAATTGCGCATGGTAGGTCTCCTTTTAATTCACTTGAAGAAAAGTCCTGGCAGGAACAGCGACAGGATCGGGAACGAGGCAATGACGAAGACGCGCAAGACGTCGGCCGCCACGAACGGAACGATGCCGTGCAAGATGGTCTTGATCGGGATGTGCGGCGCGATCGAGCGAACGACGAAAAGGTTCATCCCGACCGGGGGCGCAATCATGCCGAGCTCGCACAGCACGATCAGCAGCACGCCGAACCAGACGGCGTCGTAGCCCAGGCCGGTCACGATCGGAAAGAACAGCGGTACCGTCAGCAGCACCATGGAGAGCTCCTCCATCAGCGCGCCGAGCACGATGTAGACGGCGCAGATCACGAGGATCACGGTGAACGGCGCAAAGCCGGAATCCTGAACGAACGACAGCAGCCCCTTGTGCGCGCCGGTGTAGTTGAGGAACTCGGTGAACACCAGCGCGCCGATCAGCAGGCCGAAGATGATGGCGGTCGACTGTGCAGTCTCGATGAACACATCCTGCAGCAGCTTCAGGGTGAGCTTGCCGCGCATCCACGCCAGCACGAAGGCGCCGAAAGAACCGATGCCGGCCGCTTCGGCCGCTGTGAACACGCCGCTGTAGATGCCGCCCAGCACGAAGGCGAACAGCACCGCGACCGGCCAGATGTCCAGCAGCGTGCGCATCCGCGCCGGCCAGCTCACTTTGGCAGAGGCCGGCCCCGCTGCCGGGTCGCGCCATACCGTCCACCACACCGCGCCCATGTACCCGAGCACGCCGATCAGTCCCGGGATCAGGGCAGCCGCATAGAGCTTGCCGATATGGGTCTCGGTCATGATGCCGTAGATGACCAGCATCACGCTGGGCGGAATGATGATGCCGAGCGTGGCGCCGCCCGCGATGGTGGCGGAACTCAGGCTGTCCTTGTAGCCGGCGGCGCTCATCGATGGCAGCGCCACCTTGCCCATCGTCACCACGGTGGCGACGCTGGAGCCGCACACCATGGCGAAGCCGCCGCACGACAGCACGGTGGCGTTGGCCAAGCCGCCGCGGCGGTGGCCGATGAAGGCCTGGGCGGCACGGAACAGTTCGCGCGACACGCCGGTGGCGGCAATCAGATTGCCCATGAGGACGAACAGGGGAATCACCACCATCGAGTACGACATCGCCGCTTCGCGTGTGGTCAGGCCCAGCATGACGAAGGACTGCTTCCAGCCCGTCAGCATGCCGAAGCCGATGACGCCGGTGACGCCGAGTGCCACTGCGATCGGCACCCGCATGAAGATCAGAACGAAGGAGAGGGCGAAGCCTGCCAGTGCCATTGCCATGCAAGTTGCTCCTTCAGATGGCGCCGTGCTCGGCAATGTCGTGATGCGAATCGCCGTCCTCGGACACGGTCACGCCGCGCATCGAGTTCACCATCGCGAAGGCGAAAGCCGCGGCAACCACCGCCGCGAAGACCGACATCGCGTAGAGCACGGGGCCGATCGGGATGTGC